>CAVFEZ010000091.1:0-5835 GCA_963621665.1 Akkermansia muciniphila
AAAGGGAAAGGTGCCGGATAAAAACAAAAAGCCACAAAGAGCAACCTGTCTAAATGTAAATTTAAAAGTGCGTGGAATTTATAGAACACGCCATAAAAGGAAAGGACACCAAGTGAGAAAGACAATCATTGCATTCATGCTCGGTCTTTTGGCTGCGGATGCTGCTGCCCAGAGCGAGGACAAGTTGGTCATCAAGCCTACCGGCCGTGTGCTGATGGACGCGGGCCTCTTCGATGCCAACGAGGAGAACAGCAAGTTCAATGACGGTTTCGCCATTCCCGACCTGCGTGTGGGGGTCAAGGCGAAGTACGGCAAGTGGGGGCTCAAGGCCGATGTGTGCTACGCCTACAACAAGGTAGGACTGAAGGATGTGCACATCGAGTACCGCTTCGACGGGGAGAACCTCTTGCGCGGCGGCTATTTCGTGCATCACTTCGGACTGCAGAGCGGCACCTCGTCGTCATACAAAGAGTCGATGGAGGAGCCGATGAGCAACAAGGCTTTCTTCAATTCGCGTCTGCTGGGCGTGATGTATGCCCACACCGGCAAACGGTGGTTGGCTACGGCGAGCGTGTTCTCGGAGAACGACGCGATGAAGATGACCACCGACAAACTGGGCAACCAGGGTGTGGGGGCGATGACGCGCCAGGTCTATCACCCGCTGACGGCCCCGGGCCGCATACTGCATGTGGGCATCTCGGGGGCGGTGGAGAGTCCGCGCTACAATAGCGATGCGGAGCAGAACCACCGTTCGTTCACGCTGAAAGCCACCTATCCTACCCGTGTGGCAGAGATCACGGCACTGGAAGCCGGGGTGACCGAGGCCAAGACCCTCTACAAGTTTACTCCCGAACTGCTGGTCGCCTACGGGCGGTGGTCCGTCGGGGGACAATATTATTATGTGGGCGTGAAGCGGCGCGACGGTCTGCCCACCTGGCACGGCAGCGGCGGCTACGCCACCCTGCGGGCCTTGATCATCGGCAAACCCTATGCGTACAATTTCGAAGACGGCGGTCTGGAACTGCCGGGCAAGGGATCGGTAGAGGCGGTCGTCTCCTACGACTACACCGACATGTCGTGTGCAAAGGCCGGCATCTGCGGCGGCCGCTCCAACGACTATTCGCTGACGCTCAACTACTATATCAACAAGTATGTGACGTGGCGCGTACGCGGGTCGCTGACCCAGGTTTCCGGCCGCGCCGGATATGCCGACAACTGCCTGCGCACGCTCGAAACACGTATACAGTTCAAGTTTTGAGGACAACCATGAAAAACCGCCGTTCAGACATTGGGTAGCGAGGCGCCGTTGATCTTGCGGTAGATATCGAGCGCGAAGATGTCGGTCATGCCGCTGATGAAATCGACGACGGCCATGATACGGGTTTCGAGGTCGTCGCTGTTGATGTCGTACTGGCTGCTGAAGCGCTTGCGCAACTGCTCGGAATGGTACTTCCCCGGACTGACGGCGGCCTCGATGAGACTGCCCATGAGGGTCTCCATGATACTGTATCCGCCCAGTTCGACATCGAGCACGGGTTTGCTGTTGTATATCTTTTCGTAACTCAGGCGGCGGCAGGCATCATACGCCGCCGACACCCGCTCGGACACATGGTCGAGGAGCGACCCCTCGAAGCGTCCGGCAAGAATCTCCTCCTCGTGGTCGACAAATGTCCGGGCGCACTCCGACTCCAACCGGCCGATGACACAGGCCCGCATGTAGACCACTTTTTCATTGTCATCGGTGAGTCCCTCGTCGTCGATACGGCGACGGATATGGTCTTGCGTCTCGCTGTCGAAGAAGGCGAGCAGCAGACGCTCGGTCTCCTCGAAGGAGAGGATACGCAGTTTGTGCGAATCCTCGATATCCATGATCTCGTAGCAGATGTCGTCGGCAGCCTCGACGAGATACACCAGCGGGTGACGGGCGTAGCGCAGCGGTTCGCCCTCGCGCGAGAGACGTATCATGCCCAGGTCGTCGGCCACCCGGCGGAAGTATTCCTCCTCACTGTGGAAAAAGCCGAATTTGCCATGTCCGCCGGCGGCCTCGCTCGCATGGGGGTACTTCACGATGCTGGCCAGCGTGCTGTAGGTCATGACAAATCCGCCGGCCCGCCGGCCGTGGAAGCGGTGGGTGAGCAGACGGAAGGCATTGGCGTTGCCCTCGAAATGCACAAGGTCGCTCCACATCCCCTCGCCTACCATGCCGCGTATCTGCTGCCCCTTGCCGTCGGTGAAGAAGGCTTGTATGGCCTTTTCGCCACTGTGTCCGAAGGGCGGGTTGCCCATATCGTGGGCCAGACAGGCGGTGCTGACGATGGTGCCGATCTCCTCGAAGAGCGTGCCGCGCAGTTCGGGATGCCGTTCCAGCAGCATCCTGACCACATCATTGCCCAGCGACATGCCGACGCTGGCCACCTCAAGACTGTGTGTGAGACGGTTGTGTACAAAGATGCTGCCCGGAAGGGGGAACACCTGTGTCTTGTTCTGCATGCGGCGGAAGGGGGCGGAGAAGATCAGGCGGTCGTAGTCGCGCTTGAACTCCGAGCGGTCGTCGTGCCGCAAGGTGTGGCGGGTCTCCTGTCCGAGACGCTTGTTGGAGATGAGTCGTTGCCAGTCCATATCTGAAGGAAATAAAGGCGGGTTCTAAAAATATCGGCGGGATTCGGAAAAATCCCGCCGTATGACGTATAATCAATTGTTTTTATCGCATCAGTGCACGATGAGTTGCGCAGCGGCAGGCTGCTCGCCGTCGGTCACCATGCGCGTAGCCTCGAGGGTGACGTAGCGGGCGCGGGTCTTGCCCAGCGAGACGGTCTGCATGACGGGGTTGTTGCGGATATTGGAGAACTCTCCGGCGGCCACTTCACGCGGTGTTTCGCCTTCCTGTTCGGCCACAAGCACGCGGTAGTTGGACACAAATCCGGTGGCGGCATCGCTCTGGTCGGGCAGATAGCAGAGGGTGGTGATGTCCTTGACCTCGCCGAGGTCGAGCGTGAAGCGGGGACCTGCGGCGCGACAGGTGGTGGCGGGGTTGCGGTCGGCCAGCGCTGCGGCATCGCCTTCGACGGCCGTGGTGACGGTATAGGGCAGTGATGCGGGCATCTCCACGCCGCCGAGCAGGGCCATCTCGCGGGCCACGGGCGTATCGGCGAAGAAGGCACCGATGCGGTTGATGCAGAGCGGACCGCGGGCCTCGTCAAACCGCACGGCGATGCGGCGGGTCTCTACGGTGGGGAAGCGCAGCAGACGCTTGTAGCCCACGGTGGTGGTCTCCTCGCCTACATCGACGGGTTGCATCTTGCCGTTCTGCTCGGCGAGCACGGTAAACTTCTTCACGCGCTGTCCGAGGGGGATGTACTCCTGTATCATGAGACGGTTGACCTTCTGCTTCTTCTTGAACTTGAAGGTCACCGTGCCGGTGCTTTCGCCGTCGGCCGTGGCCCAGTAGGTGTCGTAGATGCCGTCGGTGAGGTGGCCGGCGGTGTAGCCGCGTCCGCGGCAGCCCGACACTTGGGCAGTCATGCCGGAGAGGAGGTCGTTGGCCAGTTCGGCCTTGATGTTCTCATGGAAGGCGATGGCGTTGATGGAGTCCTGAGGGCTGATGAGTCCGTCGGAGTTGACCGGGATATTGAGCAGCAGGAGGGCGTTGTGGCCCACACTGCGGTAGTAGAGGTCGGTCAGTTCGGCCGGGGTCTTCACCTTGCCGTTCTCCTGCTCGTGCCAGAACCATCCCGGACGTATCGACACGTCGCACTCGGCAGCCGTCCACTGGTCGCCGTCGGCATGGCCGTACTGCAGTTCCTTGTACTGCGGATAACCGGGATAGACGGTATTGCTGCGGAGGAACGACCAGTTGGTCTCTCCGGCAAAGCCTTTCTCGTTGCCTACCCAGCGGCAGCCAGGTCCGCCGTCGCCGAAGATGACGGCCGAGGGCTGGTAGGTGTCTATCATGCGGTAGATGGTGGGATAGTCGTAGTAGTTCTTGCGGTCGATGGTGCGCTTGTCCTTGGCACCGCCGTACCATCCGTCGCCGCCGTTGGCTCCGTCAAACCACACCTCGAACACGCGGCCGTAGGTGGTGAGCAGTTCCTGCAACTGCTTGTGGTAGAACGACACATACTCCGGGGTGCCGTAGAACGACTGGTGGCGGTCCCAGGGCGAGAGATAGACGGCAAACTCCAGGCCGTACTTGCGGCAGGCTTTCTCCAGTTCGCCTACGATGTCGCCCTTGCCGTCCTTGTAGGGGGTGGAGCGTATGCAGTAGTCGGTGAGACGGGTGGGCCACAGACAAAAACCGTCGTGGTGCTTGGCCGTGAGGATGACACCCTTCATGCCGGCGGCCACGAGCGTGCGCACCCACTGTTCACAGTCGAGATGGGCGGGATTGAAGGTGGCGGGGTCGGTATCGCCGTAACCCCACTCGCGGTCGGCGAAGGTATTGAGTCCGAAGTGGATGAAGGCGGTCGTCTCGCGCTTCTGCCAGTCTACTTGTTTCTTCTCGGGGATGGGATACACCGGCGCGGGTGCAGCCACTTGCTGGGCCTTGGCCCCGACGGGGGCGAGGGCAAGGCCGACCATTGCCGCAAAGGCTAAAAGATGGGTTTTGTTCATAGTATTGAGGCTTTTCTGTTGTCAAGATACGATGACGGGGTGCGGTGACAAGGCTTCATGTCATCTGCCTGTATGCACACTTGCAAAGATAGCCCATTTTTCCCGGACTGGGGCAATTCGTGTATCACAAATTTGGCACGACACGGATAAAACACTACTTTTGCAGCATACAACGGGCGTGCGGCCGCGCTGCACACCGATACGCACAAGCACATGAAGACAGGACTATTTGTGGGTACATTCGACCCCTTCACCGCCGGGCACGACTCCATCGTGCGCCGTGCCCTGCCGCTCTTCGACCGTCTGGTCATCGGAGTGGGCATCAACGAGCGCAAGCACTGCATGCTGTCGGCCGACGAGCGCACGGCAGCCATCGCGCGGCTCTACCACGACGAACCGCGCATCGTCGTGCGGCAATACGGCGACCTGACCGTCGATCTGGCCCGCCGCGAGGAGGCCGGATTTATCATCAAGGGCGTGCGCTCGGCCAAGGATTTCGAGTACGAGCGCGAGCAGGCCGACATCAACCGCCGGCTCACGGGCGTGGAGACACTGCTGCTCATGGCCGAACCGGGGCTGGAGAGCGTCAGTTCGTCGGTCGTGCGCGAACTGCTGCACTTCGGCAAGGACGTGAGCCAGTTTTTGCCGCACGCAGAAAACAAAGGCAAGTAAATACAGAACTGAAAACGACGTATACCCAATACTAAAAAAGACGACAATGATCACATACAATTCCGACGGCATCGCCATGCCCAAGTTCAAGAAACGTGACATCAGCGCATGGATACGTGCGGTGGCCAAGAGCCACGGACGGCGTGTGGGCGACGTAGGCTACATGTTCGTCGACGACGAGAAGATACTCGAGGTCAACCGCGAGTACCTCGGCCACGACTACTACACCGACGTCATCACCTTCGACTACGACGAGGACGACATCGTGAGCGGCGACATCGTCATCTCGCTCGACACGGTACGGTCAAACGCCGAACTGTTCGGCAAGACCTACGACGAAGAACTGCACCGCGTCATCATACACGGCATACTCCATCTCTGCGGCATCAACGACAAGGGACCGGGCGAGCGCGAGATCATGGAGGCGGAGGAGAACAAGGCCCTCGCCCTGCTTGCCAAAGAAAATAGGGTATAGCCCCGTAGGGGCGGCATAATATGAGGGCACTGAAAAACCCGCCCTATATTGAATCTCCCTATGTCGGCATACCATTA
>CAVFEZ010000092.1:0-5749 GCA_963621665.1 Akkermansia muciniphila
GTACAAATGCCTGCATCTGCCCGTCCCCGATATAGTAATAAGGTGTCTGACCTCCAGGCTTGACATCCAGCACAATAAGTTCTTTGCCGTCACACTCGGCAAACGACAGCTTGAAGTCGGGTATAGGGTCAAGATGCGTCTTGATAGCCTCGCTAATCTTTTCCGCATCGCCTTTGGCATCAGCAAGTCCAACCAACGTATCGTCATCGGCAATACCCCATATGAGTTTGCCTCCGATGCCATTGGCAAAGGCACTCACACTCTTGCACCAGCTCTTCGGCCTTTTCACCTCAAGAGCCAGTTTCTTGTCGTATTCCGTAGCTTCGCCTATCAGTTGGCGAATGTCAAGTGTATCCATCTGCTTGTTATATGAGTTCATGTTCCATTCCTTTTTCTCTGCAAAATTCTAAAAATGAATCGGAGTTGTTTATGGTGCAAAAGTACGATAATTATGCGTAAACAACGAAAGAAATACAGAGTTTAACTAAAAAGAAAATCCGCATAACTCATTGAGCTATGCGGATTTGGTTATTTATACCTTTCGGTAGCTGTCTGTACTTACTTCACCTCCTCGAAGTCGGCGTCTTGGATGGTGTCATCCGACTTCTGCTGGCCTCCGGCCTGCTGTCCGGCACCTGCACCGTTGAATCCTTGTGCGCCGGCACCGGGCTGGGCACCGCCCTGATACATCTGTGCGCTGGCGGCCTGCATTACCTGGTTGAGGTTGTTGATGGCGGTGTCGATGGCGGCTACATCGGCGGCCTTGTGGGCATCCTTGAGCTGCTGGAGGGCCTGCTCGATGCCGGGCTTCTGGTCGGCGGGTATCTTGTCACCGTTGTCCTTGAGGAAGTTCTCGGTGGTGAAGATCATGGAGTCGGCCTGGTTGAGTTTGTCGATCTTCTCGCGCTCGGCCTTGTCGGAGGCGGCGTTCTGCTCGGCCTCGGCCTTCATGCGGTCAATCTCTTCCTTACTCAAGCCGGAAGAAGCCTCGATGCGGATGGCCTGCTCCTTGCCGGTAGCCTTGTCCTTGGCGCTGACGTTGAGGATACCGTTGGCATCGATGTCGAAGGTCACCTCGATCTGGGGAACACCGCGACGGGCGGGGGCGATGCCCTCGAGGTTGAACTGGCCGATAGACTTGTTCTGTGCGGCCATCGGACGCTCACCCTGCAGTACGTGGATGGTCACTGCGGTCTGGTTGTCGACAGCGGTAGAGAAGGTCTCGCTCTTCTTGCAGGGGATGGTGGTGTTGGCATCGATGAGCTTGGTCATCACACCGCCCATGGTCTCGATACCGAGAGTCAGAGGAGTGACGTCGAGAAGTACGATGTCGCCTACGCCGCCTTCCTTGTTGAGGATGGCTCCCTGGATGCTGGCACCTACGGCTACCACCTCATCGGGGTTGACACCCTTGGAAGGCTCCTTGCCGAAGTAGTTCTTGACGAGGGTCTGCACGGCGGGAATACGGCTTGAACCGCCCACGAGGATGACCTCATCGATATCTGATGTCTGGAGTTTGGCGTCGCGCATAGCATTCTGGCAGGGTACGAGACAAGCTTGGATCAGTCCGTGTGCCAACTGCTCAAACTGCGAGCGGGTCAGGGTCTTGACGAGGTGCTTGGGCACACCGCCCTCTGCAGAGATGTAGGGCAGGTTGATCTCGGTGGAAGTGGTGCTCGACAACTCGATCTTGGCTTTCTCGGCAGCCTCTTTCAGACGCTGCATGGCCATCGGGTCTTTGCTGAGGTCGATGCCTTCGTCGGCCTTGAAACCGTTGACGAGCCAGTCGATGATGACCTGGTCGAAATCGTCACCGCCGAGGTGGGTGTCACCGTTGGTGGAGAGCACTTCGAACACGCCGCCGCCGAACTCGAGGATAGAGATATCGAAGGTACCGCCACCGAGGTCGAACACGGCAATCTTCATGTCCTTGTTGGCCTTGTCTACACCATAGGCGAGGGCTGCTGCGGTAGGCTCGTTGACGATACGCTGCACGTTGAGTCCGGCTATCTGGCCGGCCTCCTTGGTAGCCTGACGCTGTGAATCGGAGAAGTAGGCAGGTACGGTGATGACGGCGTCGGTCACCTCCTGTCCGAGGTAGTCCTCGGCGGTCTTCTTCATCTTCTGGAGCACCATGGCAGAGATTTCCTGCGGAGTGTACTTGCGGCCGTCGATGTCGACACGGGGATAACCGCCTTCGTTGACAACGGTGAAGGGCACGCGCTCAGCCTCTTTCTGGCTCTGTGCGTAGGTCTCGCCCATGAAGCGCTTGATGGAGTATACGGTGTTCTTCGGGTTGGTGATAGCCTGACGCTTGGCGGGGTCGCCCACCTTGCGCTCGCCGTCCTTGACGAAGCCGACAACGGAAGGAGTTGTGCGCTTGCCTTCGCTGTTGGCGATCACTACCGGTTCGTTGCCCTCAAATACGGCAACACATGAGTTTGTGGTTCCTAAGTCGATACCAATAATCTTTCCCATAATTCTTATCTTTTTTATTTTTATTTTCTGTAATATAAATAATGTATGTTTTGCACACCCGCAATGCGCATCTGCCGTATGTCGGCATCCGCACGCTCCGGTGTACGCCTTCTATACAACAAATGGCATGCCAAGCGGCATGCCATCGGTGGGGAAGACTGACATTTATGACAGTTTGTCAGAAATGCAGACAACAAATGAGGGGAAATTTTTATTGGTATCCGATAAAAACATTATTGGTGGCGGGTAAAAACATCTCAGCCAGCAAGTCCCGTAGGGACGGCAGATTATAGCGTAGGGGGTGACCCCTACGTTTTTTCGTATGCATTCAAAACGTTGACCCTGTAGGGGGCGAATAAAAAAAATGCAATGTGCCGTGACAACCCGCACGGTACGTTGAATTATGCGCCCCCTACAGGGGCAACGTATGAAAAATTGTGTAAAAAAGGTAGGGCTTACGCCCTACCCTATAGTATTTCGTCCCTACGGGACTCGCCGTTTGAGGATTTCCTACACGGGACTCGCCGTTTGAGATGTTTTTACCGAAAACCGATAAAAACCATCGCGTCATTTCCCGCGCAGACGGCAGACGATGTACGGCACGAGCAGGCGGAGGATGCTCTGTATGCGCCGGGACCAGGGCATGACTTCGGCCATGACACGGATATTGTCGGCAAGCCCGGCGGAACGGTGACTGTTGGACACGCCGCCGGTATCGAAATCGGCAACGGGAAGGCCGACGTGCAAAAAGCGTGCGCCCCGGCGGTAGCGGGTGATGAAGAACTTGTGGTCGGCCGAAAGGCGGTGGCGCGTGTCAAAGGGCGTGTCTGTCAGTTGGCTGCGGCGCACGATGGCACTCTGGTGACAGAACAGCATACGGTGATAGAGGCGGTAGGTATCGGGGGCGGCCTTCACTTGTCCGTCTTTCATCACGTCGCCGTAGATGATGTCTGCCATGTCGGTAGGCCACTCACCAGAAAAGACGCGGGCGAGTACATCGTCGGCAGCAAAAGTGTCGCCGGCGTTCATGAAGACAATCCACTCGCCCGTGGCCATACGCACGCCCTTGTTCATGGCGTCGTAGATGCCGCCGTCGGGTTCGCTCACCCAGCGGTTGACGATATCGCCGGACTGACGGATGATGTCTACGGTGCCGTCGGCAGACTGCCCGTCGACGACGATGACCTCCATCTGCGCGTATTGCTGACGGCGGAGATTGTCGAGGGTGCGGGTGAGCAGAGGACCGGCATTGTAGGTGACGGTGATGACGGTCACCCGGGGGGATAGGGAACGGGAGTCGGTCATCTCTTCTTGCGTAAGATAAAAGTGCGGCGGTACCACAGACGTATTTTCTCGATGATGCCGGGGTGCCAGGTGTGGGCGCAGTAGTGTATGGCATACGACTCGGGGGTGGTCTCGTGACGGTTGCCGGCAATGATGGCCGAGCGGTAGATCATGATGCCGTCGCCCAGATTCTGGTCTTCGTCACGGTAGACGAACCCGCGGTTTTCGGCCACATGGGCATAGATCTGCGGCGAGACGACGGCGGTGGCCAGTTCGCCGTCAGCAGTGACAAACGACTGCGTGGCGTACCAGTCGAGCACGTCGCGCACAAAGGGGCAACCCTTTTCGGCCCCCATGACGGCGGCCTGTATCATGATGCCCGACACGAAGCCGGGCTTTGTGCGGTGTCCGTCGGAATCGATCATGTCCCAAGCCCCGTCCTTGTCGGCCTGGGTGGGATGATATTCGAGGGCGGAAAAGAAGGTATGGTCGAGCAGGTCGTCGAAAGGTTTGAGCACAAGCACGTCGGCATCGAGATAGATGCCGCCCTCGGTGTAGAGGGCGTACATGCGCACATAGTCGGCGGCGAAGGCCCACTTGCGGTGCTTGACAGCCTCCTGCACGTAGCGCGGGGCGGCGGCAAGGTCGAAGGAGTCGAGGGTCCAAAGTTTGAACTGGTAGTCGGGCAGGCGGCGTTTCCACGAGTCGATACACTTGCGTATCTTGGGCGGATAGGCTTCGCCGCTGAACCAGCAGTAATGTATGGTCTTGGGTATCATCTATTTTTTGGCGGTTTTGCGGAACGGCAGGTTCCGCAGTATTTTTTTCATCTTGTTTTTCCTGTCGTTGCGCACCCAAAAGCGGTGGAGCAAATGTAGTTCGTCGGCCGCAAAGCGGTCGGCATCCCACCCTCTGACCTTGGCATACGCGCGGACAACGAAGTCCATGAGGGCCGTGTCGTAGGTGAGGCGCAGGAGATTGTGCAGACAGTCGCGGCGCGAGAGCGGACCGAAGTGCGACCGGTTGGTATCAATCAGGGCGAAAGCGTACGAGCCGTCAGCCTGTGCGTGGTAGAGTATGTTGCCGAGGTTGAGGTCGCCGTGAGCGATGTGCCGCTCGTGCAGTCCGACGAGATAGCGTCCCAAGGCCGAGGCCAGCGTGGGGTCGAAGTCGGGCCGCTCAAGTACCTCGCGGAGCGACGGCCAGGCACACTCCTCCGACACGAAATAACTGCCCACGAGCAATCCGCCACTGCTCTGCTCGATATAGGCCACCTCATGGGGCGTGCTGATGCCGCGGTCGCGCAGGATACCGGCGAAGACATAGGCCCGCTCGGCCTTGCTTCGCTCGAAGAAGGTGTAGGCGATGCGCTGCACGATGTTGGGGCGCTTGTACCGCTTGACGATGAGCGTGCGCCCGTCGAGCGTAAAACGCTTCACCGTGTTGCGACCGTCGTGCAGCGTCTCGCCCCCGGTAGCGAACCGCTCGGGCAGACCGTCGACAAAGTCGCTGACGGAGGCATACTCCGGCGCGATGACTTGGGTTTTGAGTTTGGGTGTGGACATGGGCGGATTTTTCAGGAATGCTACAAGGCCCTTGTACTGACACTACAAGGCCTTTGTACTGACGCTACAAGGCCCTTGTACGGACAGTACAAGGCCTTTGTAGTGACCGTACAGAGGCCTTGTACGATAAGACGAATGAGAGAACGTTTTGCAAAGATAGCAAATTATTGGTAGCCGACAAAAAACATTGCAAACAACGAGGTGCGCGGGGACTCACCCCTTGCGAGATTTTTACACGGCACAAAAAAAGCGCAGGACATTGTGTATCCTGCGCTCTATTCTTATCCCTTTACAGGGTAGTGTTGCTTCTTACCCCTTTACAGGGTAGTGTTGCTCATTTTATTTATTTATTTCGGGTGTGTAGGCATTACGACCTACCACGTGCTTGTAGAAATCCTGTTCGGTGAGTTCATCTGTATTCT
>CAVFEZ010000093.1:0-5377 GCA_963621665.1 Akkermansia muciniphila
TCAGACAAAACGGGAGTCAAAATGAAAACGGTTTCGTATTGATTCATACTACTTTTTGATTAAATAATTATTGTTGCTTGCTAAAAAAGCGGTGCAAAGGTACACATTTTTATACCAATATAAGAACACAGGCCATCTCTGCGCAAAACTTTTAACATATTTTACCCTTCAACAAAGGTTCCACCCTACCAATGTTTTATAAATTTGCGTACTGAAACATACTTCTCGACACATATATGACAAACCCGCACATACGCTTTCACATTATTTCCATTATTTCCATGGTTTCGGGCTGCATCATACTCGCGACCACCTACCTTACCGAGAGAGAATCAGCCAATTTCCTGCACGCCTTGGCCCTATTGACAATACTCATCGGTATAATCCTTCAAGTTTGCGGCATAAAAAGGAACGGCAAATACTAATGTTCGTCAAAGGCGGAGCGTTCCCAAAACGACCCCATCCAAACGATAAACTGTGAGCAGACCGTTGTCAAGAACAGCAAAAGTCGGAGGGTTTCCACCCTTGGGGAACGTGATGGAACCAGTATTACAAATTGTAACACCATCCGTTTTTCCTAACTTCCACAAATGGGTATGCCCATAAAAAACGGCATCTACAGCAAGATGGGGCCCATTATTCTCATTATACTTGTGCCCATGGGTCAGAAATATACGTTTCCCGCTTTCTACCAGCAACACATAATCTGACATAATCGGAAATTCGAGCAGCATCTGATCTACCTCCGAGTCACAATTACCCCTGACTGCAACTATCTGATCCGCCATCGCGTTCAACCGCTCTGCAATACCTTTGGCATCGAGACCTTCCGGAAGTCCATTGCGCGGCCCGTAATTCAATATATCTCCCAACAGACATAACATTTCACATTTGTTTTCAGAGTAAAAATCCAACACTCGCTCCAATGCCGGAAGCGATCCGTGTATATCAGACACTATCAAATATTTCATTTTCTTATTTTGTTATTCGACATTCCAGGTTTTCTTTCAGGGATTCAACAATGGTATTATAGACGGAGTCAGCAATGCCGTAAAAATGCCATTCAGTGTCAGACCCAAGCTAGCATAAGCGCCATGAACATTGCTAACATCCATTGATGTAGCCGTACCTAACGCATGTGCCGCTGTTCCCATAGAGAGACCTTGCGCCACGGGAGTCTTCACACGCGCGAACCCCATTGTTCTATAACCACAGACAGCACACAGCAGTCCCACACATACTACGACGGCTGCTGTCAAGGAGGGGATCCCCCCTACCGACCTTGTCACCTCCATCGCTATTGGTGTCGTTACAGATTTTGAAGCTAATGAAAGTATGACCTCCCGCGAAGCACCCATCTTTTGGGCAATATAGACCACGGAAACGATACCGACAACACATCCGGAAAGTTCTGAAATAAGTATTGGAAGAAACTCCTTCTTTATCTTCTCCAACTGCATATACAAAGGAACGCCCAATGCCACTACCGCCGGACGAAGCCAAAACTCTATCATATGTCCGCCAGCATTGTATGTGTCATAATCGATTCCTGTCAGTTCAAGAAAAGAAATTATCGTCACAATCGACACCAAAATAGGATTCATTACAACCCAGCCCGTCCATTTTCTCAGCAGCTTACCCCAAAAATAAGACCCGAAGGTAAGCGCTATCAAGAAAAACTCATTAGAAAAATATTCCTTCATTATTCATTTGCCTTTTTGTCGTTTCTATGCATCGCTCTTCCATATAATTGATGTACCCATCCTGTAACTGCCAGCACGAGGACTGTAGACAAGACAGACGCAGTAAAAATAGGCCAAAATTCGGCTTTAATGATGTCAAAATAGAGCATCACGGCAACGCCTGGAGGAACAAAGAAAAAGCCGATGTTGCTCACCAAAAATTCAGAAATTGACCTGACCCATTCCAACTTGACAATCTTCAGTTTCAGCAACAATGTCAACAACAACATCCCCAATATACTTGAAGGTAGAGGGATGTGGGTGAGGGCGATTACCAACTCGCCTAACGCAAGGCATCCAAAAAGGATGGCCAACTGCCGTATCATCATAATTTATCAATATTTGTTATCCTGAATTAGAAAATGCGCTACAAATATACAAAGAAAACGTTAACGCGCCTTTACTTCGCTCCAATAAATTTCCATCACCGCAAAAAAGAAGCCATATCCATGACATTTATACAACAAACGCCTTATCCTCTATCGAATAGACGAGTACCGCATCTTGAAAAAATTCAAAGGCAAGCGACAAGCGGGCATTTTCCCGTAGATTTTCGACACACATTATTCCATTAGTAGAGATATTTCCGGCCAAAGGGCACACCTTTATCTCCTCAAATTCCAAATTTAGAGCAGACCAGTATTTATAGGCGCACTCCTTGGCGCACCAATGCAACAAAAGAGCATCCAAGTTGGCAGGATGCTCATCTGCACGAAGAAATCTGCTGGCTACGCGCTGCACTCGCGAAGAGCGATATTCCATATCCAGGGCCACCTCATGTTTTTTCGACAAAAGCACAGATACATACCCCTCAGTGTGCGTGATACTAACATAAGTATCACCCAACACGGGCTTTCCAGAGGGTAAATGGCGCACTACCAAATTTTGGTTACCAGTCATCGCATACAAGAGCGCATAAGTACAAACAACCTCCATTTTTCTTTTAGGGCTTTTGTACTGGGCAAGAATTTCACACAACGCATCCGACGGTTCAAAATGGAAGTCATCTACATCTGTTTCTTCTATGCGCCACACTCCAAGCAAATCCGACTCGGATATGTTTCTGACAAATTTCACTGACATAAAGCAAATGCTATCAACGTTTCGACATCGCCTTGCCCGACCCCTCGCGAGTTGCGGAGCAACTGTGCACAACAACCTTCACCTTGCTGATACGCCGCTCTTCCAGACCTACTATTTCAAAATCATAATTTTTGTAATCCAATTTCTCATGGATACTCAAAAAATCGCCTTTCAGTTCAAGCAAGAGACCAGCCAGAGTGTCAGCGTCACCTTCTACATCTCTGAATTCATCATCATCAATGTTCAAGATTTTGCAGAAATCACTCAACAAGGTTTTTCCTTCGAAGATATATGTATTGTAGTTCAATTTTGAATAGCTTTTCCCGTCATCATCGTACTCATCATTGATTTCACCGACGATTTCCTCAAGAATATCCTCCAATGTCACAAGACCGCTTGTTCCACCAAATTCATCTACGACAATTGCAATGTGCACCTTATTTTCCTGGAACTCACGCATCAGGTCATCAATTTTCTTTGTCTCTGGCACAAAATACGGCGGACGAATAAGACTCTGCCATCTGAAGTTCGACGGTTTGGAAAGATGGGGCAGAAGATCCTTGATATACAAGATTCCGCGTATATTGTCAACACTATGCTGATAGATGGGAATACGGCTATAGTTGTTGTCAACAATACTTTTCAGAACGGTTACATAATTACTCTGTATATCAAGAGCCACAATATCCTGACGGCTGGTCATGACCTCCTTGGCCGTTTCATCGCCAAATCGGATGATACCTTTGAGCATACTTTGCTCTTCTTTGATTTCGCTCTTGTCTGTAAGTTCCAAAGCCTGTTCCAAATCGTCTACGCTCAACACATGCTTTTCCTTGCTGATGACTTTCTCGGCAAGCATTCCACTTCTTAGAAGCACGGTCTCGATAGGCCAAAATAACTTTCTGCAAAAAAGCACACCAGGAACCCATCTACGGCAAAAAGCAAGAGGATTCTGCCGGCTATATACTTTGGGCATAATTTCCCCGAATAGCAGCAAAAGAAATGTCAGCAAAACAGTGATGCACAAAAACTGCAGCCAATATGCCTGCGGACCAAAAACTACGAGACGACCAAAAACATAATTGCACAACATGATAATAGTCACATTGACAAAATTATTGGTAATCAAAATGGTAGCCAACGTCCGTTCACTGTCTTCGCGCAGCATCTGGATTTTTTTGTCGCGATCCGAGCGGACCGGGTCCAAATCGGCAAGATCAGATGGAGACAAACTAAAAAAGGCGATTTCAGATCCACTGGCAAAACCCGAAACAAAAAGCAATATACAAGCCAGAATCCCCGAATAAACGACATCTGGCGTCAAGGCCCCAAAATGCACATCCTGCAAAGAGGACAATAATGTTGATGTATCCAACTTTCCAACGTATTTATTACCGACTAAAACGGAATATCGTTGTTATCCGACTGCAAATCCGGAGCTTTCGACGGTTGGTTGCCATCCACTGACGGATTTGCAATATTATTCTGATGTTCTGATGGCTGAACATTTCTAGAGGAAAGCATTTCCATATTTTCCCCATATATTTCTGCGACAAAACGACGCTGGCCTTTTTGGTCGTCATAAGAGCGATAATTCAACCGTCCTTCTATGTAAAGTTTGTCACCCTTGTGTACATACTTCTCCGCAACCTTAGCCAAGCCTCTCCACAGCACAACATTATGCCACAACGTTTTGTCAGGCACCTTTGTACCATTTTGCAAAACATAGCCACGTTCGGTCGTAGCCAAAGGAAATTGAGCAACAGCCTGATCACGGTCATAGTATCTCACTTCCGGATCCTTGCCCACATTGCCGATTAACATCACCTTGTTCATTGCCGTCAATTAAATTGCCATCGATTTTTACTATTTCCACATCCCCAAGTATCGGAAATGAAAATTCTTACCTTTAGCAGAGGGAAATTGCGAACGGTTATCCACCCGACTGCGCAAGTGATCAACCATACGATTGTAACAGTCGAGTCCTGAATGAGCCTTGCACTGCACCACAAAATGCGTATCCCGGTACTCGTGTTTTCCCGTAGAAGGAATCATCACGACACGTTTGAAATCAAGTATTCCCTCGTACCAGCCCTTACGCTCTTCATTGAGCCGCGTCACGACAGTTGCTATTGCATCACGCTTTTCAGACGCTGGTGTAGACTGAGAAGGCGTAGAGTGCAACGCCTTTTTCTGCTTAAAATCAAGCATTGTGGCAGCGGTCGTCTTTATAATAATAAAGTATACACGTTGGCGGATTTTGTACCGTTTGGGATAAAAGACATCACTCTTGGCATAGTCACGCACATCGTTTTCCAGTTCTGGAGTCACACCGATTTCCGGTATTGAACGCAAAAAAGCCAATGCGCCCTCAACGGTCGGCACCAATGTCTCTTTCTCAAAATATCTTAGGTATAAATTCATCGGAACAAAAAAAATGTTTTTCTCAAAAATTTTTCAAAAAATAAAATAAAAATGAGCGGCAAACGGGACTCGGACCCGCGACCCCAACCTTGGCAAGGTTGTGCTCTACCAACTGAGCTATTGCCGCA
>CAVFEZ010000094.1:0-5206 GCA_963621665.1 Akkermansia muciniphila
ACAAGGTTGATGCTGGTGCAGGTCCTTCCGATTTTTCCCTTGTATCCGATGGGGGGCGTGGCTGTCGGGTCATCCAAATGGATACCGGCCAGGCGATACTCCTCTTTCAAGTAGAAATGATCGTGTACGGTAATTTTGTTATAGTATTCCTCTGGCAACAGTGAAAGCAATCTTTCGGAATACATAGGGGATGCACCGGGTTTGTATAAGTGCAGATTGTCCATGCCAACCTCAAACAGAGTTGTCAGAATTTTGTCTTCTTCCACAAAAAATGTGGGTTTGGTCATTATGATTAGTTTCATCACTTATCCGTTGTATGCCCCATTCATCATATAAACCGATTAGGGGCGCAATAGTCCATGACGAACCATTGCGCGCCGTTATCTTTTGCAAATGTATGAAAATTATATGAAAAGTCCAATGATGACTACGAAAAATTTGATCTGTGCAGTTCGTCTTGCATTCGGACTCCTCATGCCTAAGTTCCTAGAATTCGCTTGTGAAATGGAATTTTATATGTTTGAAGTCCTGTTGCGCCATGCTTAGTACATATCCTGAGTCAGCAAGGAATACGTCTCTTCCTTCTCTGTCTTTCGCCATGTATTGGTATTTGCGCTTCTTGAAGGCTTCCAGTTCTTCGGAATCGTCACTCTCTATCCAGCAGGCTTTGTACAGATGTATCGGTTCCCAACGGCATTTTGCGTTGTATTCGTTTTCCAGACGGTATTGTATTACCTCAAACTGGAGTTGGCCTACTGTTCCGATAATCTTGCGTCCGTTGAACTGGTTGGTGAACAATTGCGCCACGCCTTCGTCCATGAGCTGGTTGATGCCTTTCTCCAGCTGTTTGGATTTCATCGGGTCGTCGTTTTCAATGTACTTGAACAATTCAGGTGAGAAGGATGGCAATCCTTTGAAATGCAGGTTCTCGCCGTCCGTGAGCGTGTCGCCGATCTTGAAAATGCCGTTGTCCGGAAGACCTACAATGTCTCCTGGCCATGCCTCTTCTATTGTGCTTTTGCGCTGCGCCATAAATTGGGTAGGGGAGGAGAATCTGACGGTTTTCCCGAGTCTGACATGCTGGTAGGGGTGGTTTCTTTCAAATTTTCCGCTGCATACCTTGCAGAATGCGATACACGAGCGGTGGTTGGGGTCAATGTTGGCTGTAATCTTGAATATGAATCCGGTAAATTTCGGTTCCGAAGGCAATACCGTTCTTTCCTCCGCATTTGTGGGGCGGGGGGAAGGTGCGATTTCTACAAAGCAGTCAAGAAGTTCCTGGACGCCAAAATTGTTGAGGGCAGAACCGAAAAAGACAGGGGCTACCTCTGCATTGCGGTACGACTCTATGTCAAAACTGGGGTATACGCCGTCTACCAATTCGAGGTCATCCCGGAGCTGGTTTGCATCCTGCTCGCCAATGTGCTGCTCGAGTTCAGTGCTTTGGATATCTATCTCGACCTTCTCTGTCACACGCTGTTTGTCGGGTTTGAAGAGATTGAGCTTGTTTTCGTAGATATTGTATACGCCTTTGAACTTTGCGCCGATATTGATAGGCCATGACAGTGGTCTGACCTTGATTTTCAGTTCTTCTTCCAGCTCGTCGAGAAGATCAAATGGATCACGGCCCTCACGGTCCATTTTGTTGATGAAGATGATGACGGGGGTATTGCGCATGCGGCAGACTTCCATCAGTTTCCGTGTCTGGGCCTCTACGCCTTTGGCTCCGTCAACAACGATGATGGCGGAATCTACGGCAGTCAGCGTTCTGTATGTATCTTCGGCAAAATCCTGGTGTCCCGGAGTGTCGAGTATGTTGACTTTGTATTCTTTGTAGTCGAACTCCATAACGGAAGTGGACACCGAGATTCCACGTTGCTTTTCTATGTCCATCCAGTCGGATGTGGCGGTCTTGCGGATTTTGTTGCTTTTTACAGCGCCGGCAACTTGTATCTGTCCTCCGAAAAGAAGGAATTTTTCGGTCAGGGTTGTCTTTCCTGCGTCAGGGTGGGATATAATGGCAAATGTTCGGCGACGGTCAATTTCTGGATTCATTTCTGATTTTGGTGTTGTTCGTTAATGGCGTGGTCTGAAAATTCCACGCTTTTTTGATTGTATGGGTCAGTCCTCTTCAAACTTCAACCCTTCTGTCTTGTCTTTTGCAAAGTAGTCACTCAACATGCCGATGAGCGTGGAAATCTCTTTGATGGCATGTTCTGTCTCCGGACTGATTGTCTTTTTCTTCAGTCTGAGTACCATAGTTCCGTAAAGTGCGTTCAGGCAAGTTTCTATTTCGCTGATGTCCTTTTCTCCTTTGTTGCGGAGTTCCACTATGAAGGGGAGAACCTTGTAGTATTCGGCGTTGTAAAACGGGAAGCGCGAACTCTGAAGGAGCTGCGCGTGCAGTTCGGTCATCTCCTGTACTACAATCATGTTGATTTGAAGATGTCCATGCTCACGTTTTCCTTCCTCGTTCATCATGCTTATGAGGTTGCCGTACCAGTCGACGACCTCCTCTTCTTGTTCCTCGTTGTATTGAAAACGTGACAGATAATTGCGTTTTATGTTTGAGAGATTACATCCGTAGGCTCTGATCAAATCTTCTATTTGCCACATATACAAGACGTATTCGGCAATATTCTTTTTCCGTAATTCCTGCGCTATAAACATTTTCTTATGTGTAGTGTATTTCTGCTATTGTATGTTGAGGTCAAAATGTGGCCCCGGCGTATGTCAATAGAAAGTATAGAGATTGAAAACGGTGCCCACCAATATGATCAGGGAAATGAGGACAACAAGGCATCCGATAACTTTGTTTATGATCATAATGCCGTTGGTGTCAAAGCGCCCTCTGATCTTGTCGATGAGCCATGTCAGACCAAACCACCACAACAAGGCTCCGCCGAAGATGCTTACGTATCCGACTCCCATTTCCAGTGCATGGTTGGGTATGACGAATGACAGCTGGGCGAACAATGCCATAAAAAGGAATATGATGAGTGGGTTGACAAATGTTATCCAAAATGCGGTAATGCCGTTGTATACCAACGAACCTTTGTTTGTCCCGCTTACGTGCATGTTTTTCGTAGGGTTGCTGCGAAAACAATATATTCCGAAAAACAGCAACAGCAGGCTGCCGACAATTTTCAAGATAAAGAGGTTGCGGGGATTGGTGATAAGTTGCATTGCGAAACTCATACCATAACCGGTCATGGAAGCGTATATGATATCACTTACAGCGGCTCCGACTCCTGTTACAAAACCATACCAACGCCCTTTGTTCAGTGTCCGCTGAATGCATAGAATGCCAATCGGACCCATTGGTGCAGAGCAGAATATACCAATCAGTATACCTTTGAATATAAAGTCGAGTATGTCTATATGAAACGAGAATGGCATAACGTCTGCAAAATTGCGCATTTTTTGTGATATGGACAAATTTTCACATGAAAACTTTGTCGCATAAGACTATTTTTTAATACCTTTGCAATGATGTCTGCCTATACGTTATAATAGGCATATACCGCACGCCAAATGCCCGTCTATATGGCGTATGTGTTACATGGAATTGTTTTGTAAGGAATGGCGTGCGGCACTGACGAATGAAAAACTTTTAAGTCTAATAATTATAAGATGAATACAGAAGAAACATTGAAACCGTATGTTATCGGTTTGGACCTGGGCGGAACAAACTCCGTTTTTGGTATCGTAGATAGCCGTGGTGATATCAAGGTGACCACTGCAATCAAAACCCAAGGCTATGACAATGTAGAAGATTATGTGGATGCTTCTGTCGAGGCTCTCAATGTCATCATAGAGCAGGTCGGAGGTATTGACAAGATCAAGGCAATGGGTATCGGAGCCCCGAATGGCAACTATTACAAGGGAACCATCGAATTTGCTCCCAACCTGGCTTGGGGACACAGTGGTATCGTTCCCCTGGCTGATATGTTCTCGAAGAAACTGGGTATTCCTGTTGCATTGACCAACGACGCCAACGCTGCCGCTATCGGCGAAATGGCATATGGCGTTGCCCGCGGTATGAAGAACTTTATTGTCATCACTCTGGGTACAGGTGTCGGTTCTGGTATCGTTGTCAACGGGCAGCTCGTTTACGGAAGCGACGGTTTTGCCGGTGAGTTGGGCCATGTGATCGTCAAGGAAAACGGCCGTTCTTGCGGATGTGGCCGTTGCGGTTGCCTGGAGGCCTATTGCTCGGCAACTGGAGTAGCCCGTACAGCCCGCGAATTGCTCGAAAAGACCGACGAACCGTCTCTGTTGCGCGATCTTGATCCGGAAAAGATCACGTCACTTGATGTATCTATTGCTGCAGAAAAGGGTGACAAACTGGCCTTGGAAATATATGAGTTCACAGGCCGTCTCCTGGGCGAGGCGTGTGCAAACTTTGCCGCTTTCTGTTCGCCTGAGGCCTTCATCTTCTTCGGAGGACTTACAAAGGCTGGCGATCTTATCATGAATCCGATAAAGAAGGCATACGATGAGACTGTCCTCAAGATTTATAAGGACAAGGCCAAATTCCTTATCAGCAGCCTTGAAGGCTCGTCTGCAGCAGTGCTCGGCGCATCTGCAGTAGGATGGGATATTACTGAATAAGTCCTTCATAATAGAAGGTTTCCGAATATGCTGCGTACGCGGCGCTTCATGTGAAGAAGCGGTGCGTACGCAGTTTTTTTATTCTTCCCATTGAATCGATGCTCATTTGTTGCCACACGTCCGAGGGGATAACGGTGATTGGACACTGCTTGCGCCTTGCGTGCCTTACTTGCCAACTTTGTGTGCTTTTCCGTTGTTTGAAATTCTTTTACTGGAGATTGGCGTGAAATATAATGTACTCGACGGACAGACATCATGTTCGTGGCCGACGGACCCCATGTCCGTCGCCGATAAACATCATGTTTACTCCCGACGGACATGGGGTCCGTCAAAGGCCGGGCGCAACTATGCCATAGACCATCATGATATATAAAGGAAAGAAAGGAATATTCGCCCGGTACATCGGCGAATGAGCCGTCGCAGCGGTGTACTATACTTCGGCGTCAACTTGCTGCCGTAGAACAATACGGATGCTTGGAGAAACGACAAATGGAGAGTTAAGATGAACCGCGAATCTAACGAATCGGACGAATAAAAGGTAACCATCCGAAATAAGCCGACTTGCTCACAACAAAAAAATCTCGCAGGGTTA
>CAVFEZ010000095.1:0-5133 GCA_963621665.1 Akkermansia muciniphila
CCTACTGGATGCCCTCGATAGGCTCGCCGTGGCACCCGTGGTACTGGGCAGAGGTAGCGTGCTTCGCGGATGTGTTTGGGAGTTACTGGATATAACTGAGGGCGATAAAAGATGTGTCACATCACCTTTTATCGCCCTCTATTCAGTATTTAAACACCATTTAACCGCCATTCCACACCCGCGTTCGCAAGGCATAATGCGCTTTTCGTTTTTCCTATTTTAACCCCATTTCGTTTTGAATTTCGCTCTCTTTTCGTTTTGCCGGATATAATTGCAAGACCATTTTACAGAACCCGCCTTATTTATTGGCATCCGAGAAGTGACGGAGAAAAACTGTACCGCCGCTTACTCGCTGAGATAATATCGCTCGCCGCTATGGTTGTCGATCAGCATATTCTCGTCTCTTCTGACGGTGATCGAAACTGACGGGTTGGCCGTGACACGTCCCACGTTGCCGGATACTTGGGTAAACTCGGGATAACTCGTCGAGATATCACTACCGTTGACATATATGCCCTGCGATGTGATTTTCATGGACTTGTCGTCACAATAGTAGGTACGTCCGGCCAGGAACTCACGAACATCAGCATCACTCCGGAAGCCATACTCTGACATCTGTCCGCCTTCGATTGAGGCATCATTGCTCAGCGCATCTTCCAGGCTTGTGGTGTCAGCGGACGCTTCTTCCATCTCCGCACTCGTATAGACCGTGTCTGCGACGGCTGTGTCCACGACGGCTACCGTATCTGCTGTATCGGCATAACAGAGGCTGGTGTCATTTTTCTTGAAGGCACCTGTGAAGAACACCAATACCAGAATGAAGATCACGGCAATCAGACCTACCACCGTCAATACAATCTTGAGATTCTTGGAGGAGGACTCTTCCTCAAGGTCATCTTCTGCATCAGTACCGGCCACTTCGGGTTGTTTCACCACGGGAGCAACGGTATTCACAGATGCAACACCTGCGGTTGCAACAGTATTCGCAGTTGCCGTAGGCGCAGATACAGCGGTGCCGCAATGCGGACAGACCGTGGCTTTGCGCGAAACCGTACCGCCGCAATGCGGACAGACGGTAAGTTTTCCATTGTCTGTTCCCCCGTCTGCAGTCACAGGCGCATTCTTCGCCTCGACCTCATGGGGATCCTTGCCACAATGGGGGCAAACGGCGGCCTTGTCGGAAACGACGCCGCCACAATGATTACAATTGATCAGTGCCATATCACCAACGTTCTATATTTAAGACGTTCTATACTAAGACGTTTGTTATTGTAGTTGTTGTCAGAATTTTGTAGACCCACACGGCCGCGACAATGACGGCAGCCGCGACAATCATCGCCGCACGAAACCGACAGTACAGCGCCCACAGATACCGCCGGCCGCTCTTCCAGTCAAGCGCGACAAGCGGATAAAGCAATGCCACGGGGGCGAACACGACCAAGGGATTGACCGTCAGGGCCAGTCCGGCATTCCCCTCCAACAGGAAATGGAGAGCGTGGGTCAAATCACAAAAAGGGCACGGCCACCCCGTCAGCGTCTTGAGGGGACAGGACACGGATGTATTCGCCCCCACCGTATACGACAAGACTACCCAAGCGAAGCCGGCCGCATATACGGCCGACACCGACAGGTAGAAAAGACGTGCTGCGCCTTCAGCGTCCGCCCGGTATCTTTGCTTAGGCAACGGTCAGCAACTCGTCCAACTGCTTGTAGTTGTACTCCAAGGTCAAACCGTTGACCTGGAAGATGTCGATCAGCCACCATATCAGACCGACTCCGCAGCAAAGCGTAAGCAGCAGTTTCAGCACGCCATTGGTGGTGTCGCCAAGAATGAAGCGGTCGACGCCAAACTCGCCCACCACGACTGAGAGTATAAGCAACATCGTGGGATCCTGAAACTTGACATACTCTACCTGGCTCCACTGGTCATCGGTGAGGGAAAGCAGTCTCTCGCGGATCTCGTTGAACCGGTTTTGCGGCAAGAATTTCTTGTTCTCGACGAGGAAACGCTGCACACGCTTTTTTCTCTCGTCAGATCCGCTTGCACTGCAAGCCGCCGAATGATACTCCGGTTGGGGTTGCGGTGACACGCTTTCTGTCGTCTGCCGGGCAGCCCCCTGCGCAGGGTTGGGACAGCCGCACGTAGGACAAGCCGCAGCACCGGCCGTGTATTCAGCGCCACAATCCTCACATTTCACAAGGTGTTCTACGGGTGCGCCACATTGGGGACAGGAATGGGCTTTGTCTGATATCATACTGCCACACTCTGTACATTTGATAAGTGCCATATATTGATATGTTTTTGAAAGGTTAATACATATTTTCTGTTACCGTTAGGGTATCACACACAAAATTACATCATTTTGACAATATCCAACGCAAAATCACGAGAATTTTATCCTTATAGAAGAAAAGTTGTACCTTTGCACGGTCATTCAGTAAACGAAAAATGGAATACATGTCACAGGAAGGCTACGACAAACTCGTGGCCGAACTTCAGCATATGGAGAACGTGGAACTCCCGCAGGTGCGGGAGGCCATCGCCGAGGCCCGCGACAAGGGCGACCTCAGCGAGAATTTCGAATATCATGCCGCCAAGCGTGAGCAGGGACGTCTGCTGGGACGCATCCGCTTCAAGCAGAAAGTACTTCAAAATGCGCGCGTCATCGACAAGGCACGGCTGCAAAGCGACTGTGTCGGTCTGCTCAGCCGCGTGGAGATCACCAATCTGGCCAACGGCAGCCGCATGACCTACACCATAGCCAGTCCGCACGAGGCCAACCTCCGCGAAGGCAAGATCTCTGTCAAGTCGCCCATCGCCACCGCACTGATGGGCCGCAAGGCGGGCGACACCGTCGAGGCCCGTGTACCGTCAGGTCTGCTGCGTCTACGCATCGAGAACGTCACGCTATGATTCATCTGTTGTCACCATTTTCCCCAAAGACGGGCTCCATGTGACGACAAAAAACGAAAAAAGGAAATGAACGGATTGTATACCATACTGTTGCTCGTACTGAGCAACATCTTCATGACCATCGCCTGGTACGGACACCTCCGGCTCCAGCAGAGCGGCACAAGCAGCAACTGGCCGCTCATTGGGGTCATTGCCTTCAGTTGGGCCATCGCCTTCTTCGAATACTGCTGCCAGGTGCCGGCCAACCGCATCGGGTTCGACGGCAACGGCGGACCGTTCTCGCTCGTGCAGCTCAAGGTGATACAAGAGTGCGTGTCGCTCATCGTCTTCGCCGTCATCGCCAACGTACTCTTCCAGGGACAGAGCCTGCACTGGAATCACCTCGCCGCCTTCGGCTGCCTCATAGCGGCGGTCTACTTTGTATTTATGAAGTAAACCCTGCAATAGCGGCACACGCCTATTCTGCCTCCTCTATCACCCAGTCCACGATATTGCCGGTCGTACTGTCGAAGTTGATGCCCACCTTGGTGACGGGCAACCCGCTGAGCGCGAAGCGTTTGTGATAGTTCTTGAGATTGATTTGCCGCATAGCGGCCTGCGCACTCCGGTTGAGTTTCAGTTCGAAAAGGTAGAGGTCGGTCCGGGTCATCAGCACCATGTCTACCCTGCCCTTGGGCGTATGCACCTCCACGTCGACCACAAAGGCCGTGAGGAGCGTGAAGATGATGTAAAGCATCTGCTGATAGTGCCCCTCGTAATTGGTCACATTGCAGTAAGGCACAGTATCGAGATAGTCCTGCAGAAGTTTCATGGCACCTTCCATGTCGCGCCGGCGCAGAAGGGCGGCCATCCGGGCGACGGTGACCCCGCCCTGCTGGGCATCCATACCGTCGACATAGTTCGGCAGAAGGTTTTCAAACAGTCCTACCCTGATTTCCTTATTGGGAATGTCAAGCGTATAGAGTTGCGTATCCCGGTCATAGTCCTTGATGGTGATATAGCCACTCTGATAGAGCAAGGGCGTGATGGTCTTCATCCGCTCCGTCGGGGCGTCAAACGCGGAAGATAGCGCATCGGTAGGGGCAATATTGGCCGGAAGCACATCAAACTTGTTCAGCATCTTGATGAGATAGGTAGGTGTGCCGGAACTGAACCAGTAGGCGCCGAACTCCCGTTTTGCAAAACTATTGAGCAGACTGTAAGGATTGAAAACATCAGGCGACACCTTGGCAAAATGATATCCATCATAATACTCCTTCAGTTTGGCGATAGTTGCTTCCCGTGTCAATCCTTCCGCCTCTGCGAGCATATCTATATCATCAGACATTTGGGTAAGCAGTTCTTCCATAGTAATTCCACAAATTCCTGCATACTCATCATCCATGGATATATTGGTGATATTGTTCAGTTCGCTGAAAATGCTCACCTGCGAGAATTTTGTGATGCCCGTCAAGAACACAAAGCGCAAATACGACTCGCGGGCCTTGAGCGGACTGAAGAAGTTTCGCATGATGTTGCGGAGCGTGTCCAACTGCTCATTTTCGTGCACCACATCCAGCATCGGTGCGTCATACTCGTCGATGAGCACGACCACTTTCTTCCCGGTCTGCTCGTAGGCGGTCATGATAAGGTCTTTGAGCCGGATATTGGCATCCACCTTCTCGCTCCGATACCCGAACTTTTTCTCCTGCTCTGCCAGAATATCGTCAAGATACCTTTCCAACTGGTCTTTCTCCATGTGCTTGCCGCCGCTCAAGTCGAAGTGCAGCACAGGATACTCCGTCCATTCCGTTTCCAGACGTTCAACGGCAAGACCCTTGAAAAGGTCTTTCCTGCCCTCAAAATAACTTTGGAGAGTAGACACAAACAAAGATTTTCCGAAACGGCGCGGACGCCCCAAAAAATAGTGTTTGCCATTGGTATGCGCCATACGATAGATATACTCGGTCTTGTCTACGTAAAGATAGTCACCATTGCGGATTTCCTCGAAAGTCTGTATGCCCAACGGGTATTGTTTCCTTGCCATAATCGTTCACTTTATGTTTCACCTGCAAATATACCTTTATTTTTCGAGATGACCGGCCAAAACACAAACATGTTGTCTACGGAAACGTACAAAAACGACAAAACCCCGCAAGTGAATGACTTGCGAGGTTCTGACTGAGGCGCTTCAAGATGGGCTTGAACCAACGACCCCCTGATTAACAGTCAGGTGCTCT
>CAVFEZ010000096.1:0-5025 GCA_963621665.1 Akkermansia muciniphila
GGGGGACAATCTGGGGACAAAGTTACGGCAAAAAAGTGATAAAAAAGAAACTTACTCAAAGAAAATCTGCAATTAAAATTTTGCGGATTTCTTTGAGTATCAAGAGTTTTCTGTGTTTTATTTGCAGATAATGGGGCTTTGTTTGCAAGCGATTATTTTCCGATGCAAAAGTGCCTAAAAATATTGTTGAGGGTTTCTTGTGGGGTGATGCGTCCGTTGCCTGTAATGTCTGAAAGGTGGTCGAGGACGATGTGGAGATCTTCGGCAATCAGGTCGCCGCTGAGGTTTGCTGTCATAGAAGAAATGACACGGGTGAGGGATTCGTGGGCGGTCAGTAAAGCGTGGTAATGGCGTGTTGAGGTGATGATGACATCGTTCTCTGTGATTTCAGGGATGGCGGCTGCATTGACAATTGCCTTTTCGAGTGTGGGGATGTTGTGGCCGGTCTTGGCACTGATATGTACTATGGGGATATTCGGTTCGTGTGTATTTGGGTGGAATTTGTTTTTGGGGGTAGGGGAGGGGTGTTCTATATCGCACTTGTTGCGTACAATGATGATTTTTTGGCCGGATGAATGCTCTGTTATCATGCGCATGTCTGCGGCATTGTCGTCATCGTTGTCTGTCAGCCAAAGAATGATGGCTGCTTCAGACAATTTCTTGTAGGTACGTTCGATGCCGATATTTTCCACTACGTCATCAGTCTGTCGTAGTCCGGCGGTGTCGATAAAGCGGAAAGTGGTGCCGTGGATGTTTACTGTATCTTCGATCACGTCGCGCGTGGTGCCGTGGATGTTGCTTACGATGGCTTTCTCCTCGTGCAGCAGGCGGTTGAGGAGGGTGCTTTTTCCTACATTTGTGCGACCGATGATGGCGACGGGTATACCTTGTTTGATGGCGTTGCCTGTTTCAAACGAATGGGCAAGTCGGAGTACTTTGTTGTCTATCGCTGTGGCAAGATGGAGCAGTTCGGTACGGTCGGCAAATTCCAAATCTTCGTGATCGGAGAAGTCGAGCTCCAGTTCAAGAAGTGAGGTCATTTTGAGGAGTTGGTCGCGTAGCAGGGTCAGTTCGTCGCTGAAGTGGCCGCGCAGTTGGCTCATGGCCAGTTGGTGTGTCGCTTTGTTGGTGGATGCGATAAGGTCTGCAACGGCTTCGGCCTGTGCAAGGTCCATTTTACCGTTGAGGTAGGCGCGTTGTGTAAATTCTCCTGGTGCCGCCATTCGTGCTCCTGCATCTATGAGCAGTTGTAGGACTCTTTGTAGAATGTATGCCGAACCGTGACAGGAAATCTCGATAGCGTCTTCTCCGGTATAGGAATGGGGTGCGCGGAAGATACTTGCCAATACTTCGTCTATCTCTTCGCCTGCCGTGTCTATGATGTGTCCGAAAGCGATAGTGTAGGGTTTGCGTTTGCTGAGGGCGGGTGATGAACCTTGTGGTCTGAATATTTTGTCGGCGATGTCGAAAGTGTGTTGCCCGGATATTCGTATGGTGCCGATGGCTCCGCCAGGAGCGGTGGCGATGGCGCATATGGTGTCTTGATTGTGTATCATGTGGCTATGTGTATGGCAAGAGGGTTGTCGGTTTGTGAAAAAGATAAAGGCCGAAAGTGCATATCGTGTATGACTTTCGGCCTTCATCAGAAGAGGTACCTAGCAGAGTCGAACTGCTCTACACGGTTTTGCAGACCGTTACCTAACCGATCGGCCAAGGTACCATTTTCTTTTAAGCGAGTGCAAAGGTATTATAAAAAAACGATGTTTCCAAATTTTTTTGACTATTTTTTGTGCGGGCATACAATTTTGTTCTTGCGTGTGTGTTTCTTTTGTTGTGCCCGTATCATTTGTTCCTTTATGGCACACCCGTCGCAACCGTAGCATCGGTTCTGTGCTTGATGCCAGGTACGCACAATCCTCAGTATGGCGTAGAATACGGCCATACCAAGGATTGTTGTAACGGCGATATATTGTGCAACCATAGGGTTGTGGTTGTCACGCTTCGAAAAGTGGATAGTCGCGCATGGTCTCGTTTACTTGGCGGCGGACGTCGACTATCGTCTGCTCGTCCTCGGGATGGTCAAGCACGCGCTCTATGAGTTCTGCAATCAGGGGCATCATGTCTTCCTTGACGCCGCGTGTTGTGATGGCGGGCGTACCGAGGCGGATACCGGAGGTCTGGAAGGCGCTGCGCGTGTCGAACGGAACCATATTCTTGTTGCAGGTGATGTCGGCGGCGACAAGGGCGCGTTCTGCTACTTTTCCTGTCAGTTCGGGATATTTTGAGCGCAGGTCTACCAGCATGGAGTGGTTGTCGGTGCCGCCACTTACGATGTCGAATCCGCGTGCCATGAGTGCTTCTGCCAGTACGGCGGCATTCTTTTTCACCTGTTGGGCATAGGTCTTGAATGATGGTTGCAGCGCTTCTTGGAAGGCGACTGCTTTGGCGGCGATGACGTGCTCGAGCGGTCCGCCCTGTATGCCGGGGAATACGGCGCTGTTGATGAGTTGGCTCATCATCTTGACTACGCCTTTTGGTGTGGTCAGTCCCCAGGGATTCTCGAAATCCTTGCCCATCAGGATGACGCCGCCGCGTGGTCCGCGAAGGCTTTTGTGGGTGGTTGTGGTCACGATGTGTGCGTACTTGACGGGGTTTTTTAGCAGTCCGGCCGCTATCAGTCCGGCCGGGTGAGCCATGTCTATCATGAGCAGTGCCCCGACTTTGTCGGCAATGTGGCGCATGCGCTCGTAGTCCCATTCCCTGCTGTAGGCGGAACCGCCGCCGATGATCAGGCGTGGATGACATTCCAGGGCGAGACGTTCCATCTCGTCGTAGTCTACGCGTCCTGTTTCCTTTTTGAGGTGATAGGCTACCGGGTGGTAGAGTATGCCGCTGGTGTTGACTTGGCTGCCGTGGCTCAGATGGCCGCCCATCGACAGGTCGAGGCCCATGAACGTGTCTCCGGGACGGAGTACGGCCAGTAATACTGCGGCATTGGCTTGTGCGCCGCTATGGGGCTGTACGTTGGCAAACTCGGCGTCGAAGAGTTGTTTTACGCGCTCGATGGCCAGTGTCTCTATTTCGTCTACCACTTCGCATCCTCCGTAATAGCGTTTGCCCGGAAGGCCTTCGGCATATTTGTTGGTGCAGTAGGAACCCATGGCTTGCATCACCTCGTCGCTGACAAAGTTTTCGGATGCGATGAGCTCCATGCCCTTGAGTTGGCGCTGGTGCTCGCGCTCTATCAGGTCGAATATCTTGAAGTCTTTTTCCATCTTGCTATGCTGTCACACGAGTTCTACGTTGTTGATGTCCTGCTCTTTGTCGCAGTAGTGGCATTTCAGTATGCCGTGTGTCTTGTCGACTACGTGGAATATGGTCTGCATCGGTTCGTTGTTGGTGATGCACTTGGGGTTGTTGCATTTGACGATGCCGTGCAACTCGTCGGGTGTCTCCACTGTCTTTTTCTCCACGACCTCATAGTTGCGGATGATGTTGAGCACTACTTTGGGGGCGACAACGGACAGGCGGGAAATCTCCTCGTCGGTGAAAAATTTGTCGGACACTTTGATGATGCCTTTGCTTCCGATTTTCTTGGAAGGGTAGTTGTAGCCGATGGTCACGGGGGTAGCAAGATGTTGTAGTCCGAGCAGATTGGCTACGGCGTAGGTTTTCTGTGCCGGTATATGGTCGATAACGGTGCCGTTGTTGATGGCGGCTACCTGTCTTTCTGTTTTGTTCATGATATGTGGCAATGAGGGGATACGTTATTTGTCTTCTATGGCACTTCTGATGATGGTCTTGTCGGCCCGTACGTCGTCGAGGCTGATGCCGAGGACATAGGAGAAGATGGCTTCGCGTGCGAAAAGTCCGTTGCCGGCCTGCTGTATATAGTAGGCGTGGGGATTGTCGTCTACGTCGTAGGCTATCTCGTTGACGCGGGGTAGCGGGTGCAGTATGCGCATGTTTTCCTTGGCGCTGCGGAGCATGTCGTTTTTGAGGATGTAGACATTCTTGACGCGCTCGTACTCCATGAGGTCGGAGAAACGTTCTTTCTGTACGCGTGTCATGTAGAGTATGTCTGCGTCGGCAATCACTTTCTCGTTGAAGGCCGTATGCTCCTGGAATTTTATGCCGTGCTCCTTGCAGTATATCTTGTACTCCTGCGGCATTGCCAGTTCTTTGGGGGCGATGAAGTGGAAGGTGGGGTTGAAGTGGCGCATGGCTGTGATGAGGGAGTGTACGGTGCGTCCGTACTTCAAGTCGCCTACGAGGTAGATGTTGAGGTTTTCCAGCGTGCCTTGGGTCTTGTATATGGAGTAGAGGTCGAGCAGGCATTGGGAGGGGTGCATGTGTGCTCCGTCGCCGGCATTGACGACGGGTACGGGAGCGACTTCGCTGGCATATTGGGCGGCACCCTCTATGAAGTGGCGCATGACGATGACGTCTGCGTAGTTGGATACCATGAGTATGGTGTCCTTGAGTGTTTCTCCCTTTGTGACGCTTGACGCTTTGGCGTCGGAGAAACCGATGACGCGTGCGCCGAGCCGGTTGGCGGCTGTTTCGAAACTCAGTCGTGTGCGTGTCGACGGCTCGAAGAAGAGGGTGGCTACTACCTTGCCTTTGAGCAGTTCGCGGTTGGGATGCTTTTCAAATTCTTGTGCCATTTGTATCAGGTACATCAACTGTTCCTTTGACAAATCGGCGATTGTAACGAAATCGTGTCTCATGATTGTGCAGGATTTTTACAGATATTCAAAATCTGAGTGCTAAGGTAGTTATAATTTTTCAATCCGGATATACTGCACCGCTATTTTTTGGAAACTGGGAATCGGGTGATACAATGCCGCCAGGAGCAAGTGCAAGGGTACTGGTGTGGGCAATGAGGAGAAGAGCAGATGGTAAGTGACGATAAAAAATAAGTTGAAGCGGCAAAACGAAATGGATATATGGAAATCGGTCAAGCAAGGGCGAATCCCAAGGGTTCTGCTCTTTGCTTGACCGATTAATGTTTTCTTGTTACTC
>CAVFEZ010000097.1:0-4820 GCA_963621665.1 Akkermansia muciniphila
AAACTACTATAGTATTCGGCCTTGAATACTCGAGTCTTTCGGCCCGAATACTATTATGGTTTGTTCTATCAATACTCGACTTTAGGATTTTTATTCAAGATTCGGATTTAGGATTTATGCCTGAATGTATGTCCCCGAAGGGGGCATCTGCCAAATGGCAAATGCGAAAAGTGCCCGATAGCACTCCGTACCAACGAAATCCCCGGACACCAACGGTATGGGTGTCCGGGGATTTCGTTGATAACTTCGGGGCGGGCGTTTTTATAGCGTCACCCTCTTTCGGAACAGGCCGTCCAGCCTACAGACGGCTTGTGCGATGCTTATTTCAGACGCTTTACGGCGAGAGTACTGGTTTCTACCTTGGGCAGGGCCACACTCACCTTTCCGGTAGCGGGAGCCAGAGACTTGGCACTGGTTTCCGATGTCGACGAGGCGGGATAGGTCTTGGTGATGAGATCCCACTTGGCATCGGTCAGATGGGAGTGGAAACCGGCCTTGGTCACGGTTGTACCATTGGCATCGGTGGCCGTGAAGAGTACCACATACCATCCGCGCGCGAGGTTCTCTTTGCTGAAGGTGTATGTACCATTGGCATTGACAGCCTCGGTGATGTCTTCGGCATCGCCTGCGGTGGCTACATCGGGCCATACGTCGGAGGGTTTTTCGTAGGTGTACTTGTTGACCTCATTGGCAAAGTCGTTCTCCAACATCAGACGTACAGTGGCCTTTGTGAGTGTCTGCGGACTGACGCTGACCGTCACACTGACATTGCCGTCGGAGGCGGTGCTGCCGGTCACGTCGAGCGTGGGACAGTTGTCGTCGAGTTTCGGCTTGATGTGGGTGTCGACCTGTGCCTTCACCCAGTTGCCGTTCGCGTCAATGCCCAACACGTAGAGTGAGAAGTCACCTTCCTTGCTGACAGACCATGCCTGGTCGCTCTCGTCGAGTGAGTTCCACTGCTCTGTGGTGAAAGACTCACCCTGGGTGAACATCAGATAGTCATAACTGTAAGTATTGACAAACTCGTCGATGCTGGCTGTCGTAGCAAAGACAGTGTGCAGGGTGACGATACCCGAACCGGGAGTGATGCTGAAGTGGGCGGCACCCTTCTCGTTGAGACCCTCGTAGGTCACGGTGAGCGTCTCGCTGCTCTGTCCGGGATTCTTGGTGGTCACCTTGGTGTAGGAGAGCTCGCTACCCATCGTATATTGGTTGTTCTGTACACTGACATCCACGGTGACGATGTAGTATTCCTGTCCTCCGGGTATGAAGAGGGTCTCGCCATTGCCGTCATCCTGTCCGTCCTTGAAGGTGAACGTGCCGGCTGCGTCGGCCACATAACCGTAACCTGCGGAGAACAATGTCTTGAAAGCGTTCTGCAACTGCTCCTGAGTAGCCGTCGCCAGACTCAAACCGTAATACTGCGTGAGGAAGAGGTCGAGAAACGAGCTCTTGAGCAGCATGTGAGCAAAAGCCTGCTGGGGCGTATTGGTGGCAATGGTGTAGGAAACGTAGTTCTTGCCCGTTTCGGTCTCGCTCACCTCCACTTTCTTGTCGGTTTCCATATTTTCAGGACGGCTGAAGCAAATATAGTCGCCATCGCTGAGTGTATAGGTGGCAACGGTCTGGTCGCCCTTGGCCAAGTGTACTTTCTGCTGGGCCTGTGCGGTAGCCGTCAAGGCTGTGGCCATCAGCACTACGGATAATATCTTTTTTATCATTTTGATTCTGTAATAGTGAGTTATAGTACTGTAGCCGTTCCAGAGAAATAGCCGGACAGACTGCCGCTGTACTTGGAGATGCTGTATACGTTGAAGGTCACGGTGACGGTCGTTCCGTCCAGTTTGGCTTTCACGTTTCCGCCGATGGCCAAAGCACCGGTGCCTTTGCATGAAGCCTGGTTGTAGGTAGCGCCATCATAAGTAACGGAAATCTTGGCATTGTTTTCTGTACCCGAGAAACCTTTGGCCTCGTCGGTCATGAACACTTCCGGCACAGTGACAACGATGTCGGCATCGGCCATACCGGCCTCGGTCGTGACACCGGCCTTCGACGAAAGGTAGATGGTATAGAGACCGTCACTGTCGTGCTTGACCACGGCCGACTTCAGTTCGGCTTTCTCCTCACCGCCGACACTGTACACGTTGGGAACGGAGATGTCGTAGGTCAAGGGAGTGCCGACATAGTAGGCGGCAAGGCTGCGGTCGGCATCACTGCCCATACTGGCCACGTCGACCTGCACTTCGTAGGTACCATCCTCGTTTTTCTTGACACTGATTGTACCTGTTGCACTGCCAGTGCTGCCGTTGCTGAGGTAGATCTTCTCGTCAGAACGGTTGTCGATGAAGTCGAACTCGTACTCGCTGTTTCCGGTGATGTCGATGGTACGGCCGTCAAGCGCGCTGGTAGGCACAAACACGCGGGCATAGTAATATACGTCTTCGAGGCGCTTGGCATCGTCGATGTCGCCAGAGGTGAGATAGAGTGCCACGCCATCAGACTTCTCTTCTACAAAGGCCGCCTTGAGGTCGGTGCGGTTGCCGTCGACGGTGAAGTAGTAGGGACTCTCCTTGATGTAGGTATATCCGCCATCGTAACTGCCGGAGAAATCGCTGTTGCCGTCAGTACCGGTCCAGGCGAACTGCAGGGTGAGATTGTCGTCGGTCTTGTCTACGCGCAGCGTGCCGTCGGAGAAGTAGTCGCTCCATTCGTAGGCATCGGCTCCTGTGGGTTCGTTGCCGTCGGTAGTGATATAGTACACATAGAAATAATCGTCGCCATCCTCATCGAACTCGCTGAGCGTGATGTCCTTGCCCAGCAGATTGTCGGATACGACGACAGCAAGATACTCGGTGTTGATCATCTCCTTGACGGTGGTGAGACCTTCCTCGGCGGCAAGGTAGATGTAGTTCATGTTGTTCTTGCGCTGCACGACGGCCGACTTCATCTCAATGGTCTTGTCACCGATCTTGACGATGTTGCCTTCTACGGGTGTCGCTTTCTTCTGAAACTGTATATTGTCTACGTCGGTGCCCACTTCGAAGGCACCGGCTATGCGTCCGTTCTTGATGACGAACACACTGTCTTTCTTGCTTTCCTGCGCCATGGTCTGGAGGGCGATGCCTGTCACGAGGACCAGCAGGAACAATATCTTCTTTGTCATTTTTGTATTGTCTCTCTTGTAATTAATGGTAGAGGTTTAGCGTTTCACCATCTTTACTGATTGGTCACCCGCCTTGACTACATAAACACCGGTGCCAAGACTTGTAGCGTCAAGCACGGCCTTTCCGCCTTTTGCAGTGGTTTTGCCTACGAGTGCGCCATTGGCGGCATACACCTCCATGACTGTACCGTCGGACAGACCCTCTGCAGTGATGGTGTAACCAGCGGAACGCACGGTGATCTTGTGCGTATCGGAAGTCGTGGCAGAGTGGATACCAGTGGAGGTCGAGGTCAGTTCGATACGGTCGATGTCACTGATCTTGTGGGCGGTCGTACCACCATCGGTGGTGACAACATTCACCTTGTCGGAGGCAATCTCGATTTTGTCTACCTTCGACATGAGGGCCTCATGGCTGGTACCGTCGAGATAGAGAACATTGACGGTATTGTCATCGGCGGCGATGGCCGATGCTGCACCGATAAAGAAAAAGGCTGATAAGAGGTAATTCTTGATCATGCTGTGAAAATTTTGTTATTTATAATAAGGTATTGCAAAAGTACATATTTTTATCAAAAAGCCCAACGTATTGAGAACAATGCGTTGGGCTTTTCGGTTATTTTGCACTATTTATTCCATTTGTTGGACGTACACCGCGACTCATTCCGTCTTTTTATTCTGAAAATAGTAAAGGGCAGCTCCGATGGCTGTACAAAATTCGGAGTATTGCGGTATGCTGAATTTCACGCCGTAGAGCCGCTCGGTGGCAGGGAATACGATCTTGCACTGGGGCAAGAGGGTAAGGTTGCCGATCATGACAAATTCCTTGATGCCGCTTCCAAGCGACGACAAGATGGATGCGCTGCAGATAGACTGCAGGGTCATCCAGATGAGTCCCAAGGCGATGTCCTCGCGCGAAGCGTTGCTCTTGGCATTGCCGAAGAGCGATGCGATGGCATCCATAGGCAATCCCGGCAACGGACTGGCACTGATGTCGCTGATCAGGACATTGATGTGAGAGATGTCACCGTCCTTGGCAAGATGGGCCACCTGCTTGATATCGTCAGTATTGAGCAGCAGACGCGAGAGCCCCTGAAGCGTTCCGCCACCGATACCGATACCACCGATGTGCTTGATTTCCTCACCGTCGCACTTCACGATAGAGGTTCCCGTACCCATGCTGACGACGATCATACGGTCAAGATTGGTCTCGTAACGTGCGCCAAGTCCATCGGCGATAAATTCCTCCGCCTTTCCTGTCGGCAGACCATAGATAGACTCGTTGATGTATGCACTGCCCACGCCTGTGAGCATCACCTTCTCTACGTCAGAGAGGCTGATCTTGTTGTCGTGAAGATACTTGCCAAAGGCACCATAGAGTGAGGTCACGGGGTCGGTCGCCCGAATTCTGATGGGTGACACTACTTTTCCTGTTTCGCTCACGCCGACAATTTTTGTCGTACTGATGCCTACGTCGATTCCGATGACAATTCCCATAAGGTATGTTTTTATTTCTGTATGCTATTATAATATGCTGTTTTCGTATTCCGCCCGGGAAAAACCATTTATGGCGGGTTCTATAAATTGCCTTTGGTGTTTTTTTGGCTTTTAGCCGAGCAGATTTTTCTTTCTTTCTGAAGGAGCATAGCGGGCTATGCGA
>CAVFEZ010000098.1:0-4649 GCA_963621665.1 Akkermansia muciniphila
CCCTGTCATTTATCTACTCCGCAGGTCACCCTACGGCTCTAGCGTCCTACCCTCCATCACAACTATGTTTCGGGCGGGCTACCCTCGAATGATGGTATACGCGGACTTGCAGCCCCCAGATGGCACAGCCCGGTGATCGCCCACCGGCTGGTGGTCTCTTGCACCACCTTCTCACCCTTGCCGCACACAAGGCGCGGCGGTCATTTTCTTCTGCCGACACTTACCGTTGCCGATAACTTCCATTTTCAGAAGTGGGGTGCCCTATGCTGCCCGGACTTTCCTCTTGCGCACTTGATGTGCGCCAGCGACAGGACCGAGGCACTGTTTCCGGGCGCAAAGGTACGAATTTATTGCGAATATGGTACAACCGGGCGTACCAAAAGATGGGATTGCCCCCGCAAAGGGGCACAGATTTCAACGTTTATAGAATTCACTTCTTCTCCATCTCCAAATACTTCACGAGCGCCCAGCGCACGGAACGCAGACCGAACTGCTCGGTGTGGATGTCTTCGGGACGGAGCCACAGACATTCGGCGGCATCGTCGGCAGCCTGAAGCACAGAGAGGTCATCGACCTCGCAACGGAAGAAGAGGTCGAGCGTGGGGATGTCGACATCGCCGTAGTGGTAGACATTGGGCAGACTGAAAAGATATTGGACGGAAGTGACGGCAAGTCCGGTCTCCTCCTTCACCTCGCGTACAACGCCCTCCTCGGCCGTCTCACCGGCATCGGCAAAACCGCCGGGCAGGTCGAGCATACCCTTGGCCGGTTCGCGATTGCGGCGGGTGACCAGCAGTTCGCCGCGCTCATTGACAATAAAGGCGGCGTTGGCCGAACTGGCGTTCATGAAATACTCAAACCCGCAGTTGTCGCAGCGGCGGCTCTTGCGGCTTTCCTTCTCGAAATGGCGACTGCCGCACTTGGGGCAGTACTCCAGTTTTTCTATGATTTCCATATGATCTTCTGATGAAATGCTAAACAAGAAAAAGCGAGTTCCCAAAAACCTTCAAATCAGTTTTTATGAGAACCCGCCATAGACGATTTATTTTCCTAATTTCTCCTTGAAGGGCAACAGTGGCAGTCCGCCCTGATTGCGGAGATTGCCGAGCGAGAAATTATGGAAACAGTAGGCCACCTGCTTGGGCTTCTTCACCTCGGTGCAGGTCACGATGATGCCGCGCTGCCAGTCGGCCGTGGCCGTGGCCTTGTGGAAGATGCCGTCATCGCCGGCCAGCTCGAATCCCTCGATGCCATCGATGGGCTGCACGCCCTTTTCGGTGTCGGCCAGACGCACATACACCTTGTCACCGTCGACCGACGCGCTCTCAAATGAAGGCGAGCGGTAGATGAGGTTCGACCATCCGTAGGTATCGCCGAGAGCAAGGTAAGCCAAGCGTTCGCCCACCTTGCGTTTTTGCGTAGGATGTATCTGCCGCATCTCGTGGGGATAGGCGCAGTCGTTGGTACCGACAATGCCGCTATGGGCAATCTGCCGTGCGGCGAGGTGTTGCTGTTCGCGCAGGAGCGCACCCTCCGTACCCTCGGCATCGTCGTAGAAATAGGGAGCGATCTCTACAAGATAGAACGGCAGGTTGCTGTTGCCGAAACCCTTGCGCCACTCATCGACGAGCATCGACAGGCGGCGTGCATAGTCTGCGGTATGGTAACCCACGTTGGAACAACCCTGATAGTAGAGGATGCCACGCACGGTGTACGGCAATATAGGATGGAAGGTGGCGTTGCCCCACACCATCGGGCGGTAGTAGTCGGTCTCCATCGCATAGATGGAAGTGGAGTCGAGATGTTCGTCGGTCTCGGCACGCAGGCAGTCCTCACTGAGCCACGACTCCACACGGGTGCCGCCCTTGTTGGCTTCCACGATGCCCACCGGTACATCAAGGGCGCGGTGCAGCGTGCGGGCGAAGAAGTAGCCCGTAGCGCTGGCCCAAGTCACGTTGGCCGGTGTGGTCTCCAACCATCGGCAGTCGGCATCGTCGAGCGGACGCATGCTCATGCGCGACGGTATCTTGCAGTAACGCACGGCGTGTGCGGAGGCGGCGGCAGAGGTCACGGTCTCGTTGTATCCCTCTACGGGACACTGGTCAAACCCGCGCACGGGCATCTCCATATTGCTTTGTCCTGCAGCCACCCACACCTCACCGGCAAGGATACCCGAAAGGGTGGTCTGCTCGCCGTCGTCAAACGTCAGCGAGAGCGGCGTATATCCGGCCTCGGGCGTATGCACGCGTACCTCCCAGCGACCGTCGCGTCCGGTCTTGGCCGTGACAGGAGTGTCGGTCCACGAGGCACGCACGGTGACGGTACGGCCGGGTTTGTCCCAACCCCAGAGGCGCACGTCAGTGCTGTGTTGCAGTACCATGTTGTCAGAAAGAATGTGAGGGAGCCGCACCTTCGCCTGCGACAAGAGGCAGGCAGCAGCGGCAAGAGAAAGCATTAAAAATCGTTTACGCATATCGGCTTTGCTGTTATACGGATGCAATATTACGAAAAAAACGCTACCTTTGCAAATGATGACACCACAAAATCACCACATCTGACTATGAAAGCAACAAGACTTCTGACAACGTTCCTCTTCGCCCTTGTGGCCATGGCGGCAAGCGCACAGCGCACGTTCGACATAGACCTCTGGCAGGGACGCACCCCCAACAAGAACGGCGACGCTACCGATACGGCCCGCGTGCGCGTGTTCCTTCCCAAAGAATCGAAGGCTACGGGCCGCGCCATCGTGATCTGTCCCGGCGGCGGATACGAGACCCTCGCCATACACCATGAAGGCTACGACTGGGCACCGTTCTTCAACAATATGGGCATCGCCGTGGTCGTACTCAAATACCGTATGCCGCACGGACATACCGAAGTGCCCATCAGCGATGCAGAGGAAGCCATGAAACTTGTGCGCCGCAACGCCAAGGCCTGGAAGATAAATGCCGCCGATGTGGGCATCATGGGGTCGTCGGCCGGCGGACACCTTGCCTCCACCATCGCCACCCACGCCAAGGGCGATGCCAAGCCCGACTTCCAGATACTCTTCTACCCCGTCATCACGATGATGTCTGACTTCACCCACGCCGGGTCGCACGACAATCTGTTGGGCAAGGATGCCAAGAAGAAACAGGAGCAGCTCTACAGCAACGACCTGCAGGTGACCCGCGTCACACCGCGCGCCTGCCTGATGCTCGCCGACGACGACCACCTCGTGCTCGCCGCCAACAGCGTGAACTACTACGCCGAACTCTACCGCCACGACGTGCCGGCGGCCCTGCACATCTATCCCGGCGGCGGCCACGGCTTCGGCATGAAGACCGACTTCCCCTACCATACGGAGATGCTGCTCGACCTCCGCGCCTGGCTCGAGAGTTTTTGAGTTGCTGCACCCTACCCTCCGGGGTCTGATATACCGCCGCACCGCTTTTCCCCGGGAAAAGTTTGGCCAATTGGGAGAAAAGGCATAACTTTGCACCCGAAGAACATACAGGACAGCAGAATAGAGAATTCCGACAACAAGACACGATGTCGGAATTCTTTGTTTTGTTGTCTTGTTCGAAACGGAATTATAACAATAAAACTTACACATTTACATTATGGCTTACATGTCACAAGAAGGCTACGACAAACTCGTAGCCGAACTCCAGCGGCTCGAAGCCGTCGAACGGCCAAAGGCATCGGCCGCCATCGCTGAAGCCCGCGACAAGGGCGACCTCAGCGAGAATTCCGAATACGACGCCGCCAAAGAGGCACAGGCCCATCTCGAAGACAAGATCAACCGCCTCAAACTGGCCATCACCGAGGCCAAGATTGTCGACACATCGCGCCTGAGCACCGACTCCGTACAGATACTCTCTACCGTAGAGATGACCAATCTCGCCACCAAAGCCAAGATGGTCTATACCATCGTCAGCGAGAACGAGGCCAACCTGCGCGAAGGCAAGATCTCCATCAAGACCCCCATCGCACAGGGACTGCTCAACAAGAAGGTGGGCGAAGTGGCCGAAATCAAGATTCCGCGCGGCACCATACAACTCCGCATCGAGAAAATCACCGTCGGATAAACCGACGGAAAAGAACGACAAACCGTCAAAAACCTATTGTATCATGGACATCTTCTCAAAGATCGCCGCAGGCGAAATACCCAGTTACAAGTGCGCCGAGAACGACGAGTTCTATGCCTTTCTCGACATCAACCCCATCGCCAAAGGCCATACGCTGGTCATTCCGCGCCGTGAGGTAGACTACATCTTCGACATGGACGACGACGAGATCGGACGCTTCCAGACCTTCGCCAAAAAGGTAGCCGTAGCCCTGAAGAAAGCCTTCCCCTGCCGCAAGGTAGGCGAGGCCGTGCTCGGACTCGAAGTGCCGCACGCACACATCCACCTCGTACCGATGCAGAGCGAGGGCGACCTCAACTTCGCCAACCCGAAACTCTCGCTCACCGAAGACGAGTTCAGCGCCATCGCCACAAAGATCTACGCCGCATTCCAGGAAGGATAATCCGTTCCCGGACAAAACATTGTCGCACCATACCCACCAAAAGGCCGGTCTCCCATCAGAGACCGGCCTTTTGCGTGCGGTATAGTGACGGTGAAAAAATAAATTGATACGATTTGCGGCTTATATTTTTGAGATGT
>CAVFEZ010000099.1:0-4423 GCA_963621665.1 Akkermansia muciniphila
GAGCAACCTGTCTAAATATAAATTTAATAATGCGTGGAATTTATAGAACACGCCTGAATCGTAATTTTTTTCGCATACCGCCAAATCATCGTCACCTTAAATTTGCATTTGTATTTGTCTTGGTATGATATGCCGTGTTCGGAAAATTCGGGGAAAAGGCTTGTCGGTGTCGGGAGAAATGTGTAATTTCACCGTTCCAAATCACCCTGCTCAACAACAATAGGAGCACGCTTCCCGCAACAACAATATGAATATAAGGCATATCGGCAGCAAGATAACGGGCAACCCCACGATGACCGACGGTACGGTCTACCCAATGCTCATCATCTGTAGCATCTCGCATTTTCTGAACGACATGATCCAGTCGGTCATCCCGGCCGTCTATCCCATAGTGAAGGACAAGTTCGGTTTCTCTTTCGCCCAAATAGGTCTCATCACCTTGGTCTTTCAGATGACCTCGTCTATCCTGCAACCGTTCACCGGTCTGTATGCCGACCGCCATCCGCGGCCCTACGCACTGTCGGTGGGCATGTGCTTTACGCTGGCCGGACTGCTGTTGCTCGCCTTTGCCGGTGACTTTCTGCCGATACTTCTGGCCGTCGGTGTGGTGGGGCTCGGCTCGTCGGTGTTTCATCCTACGGCCTCGCGTGTGGCGCAGATGGCGTCGGGTGGGAGAAAGAGTCTTGCGCAGTCCATTTTCCAGGTGGGCGGCAATGGCGGTCAGGCGGTAGGCCCGTTGCTGGCCGCCCTCATCGTGCTACCCTTCGGACAGTGGGCCATCTCGTGGTTTGCCATCGCAGCGCTGGCGGCGGCACTCATCATGCTGAGACTGGGCAAGTGGTACAAACTGCGTATGCGCTACGTCACCACCCATCCGCAGCGCCAGCCCCTGCTCAACGGCCATATCTCGCGGCGTGCCAAATACATGGCACTGCTCATTCTCGTGCTGCTGATGTTCTCCAAGTATTTCTATACGGCCTGCATCACGAGTTACTTCACCTTCTTCTTGATCGACAAGTTTGGTATGAGTGTGCAGTCATCGCAACTGTGCCTCTTTGTCTTCCTTGCCGCCTTTGCCATCGGCACGGTAGCCGGCGGACTGTTTGGCGACCGCTTTGGCCGCAAATATGTGATATGGTTCTCCATACTCGGTGCAGCTCCGTTTGCCATGCTCATGCCCTATATGAATCTGCCGCTCACCCTGGTCTGTGCCTTCCTCTCGGGACTGGTCATCGCCTCGGCCTTCTCGTCTATCGTGGTGTACGCCACCGATCTGATGCCCGACAAGACCGGCATGATAGCCGGAGTGTTTTTCGGACTGATGTTCGGGCTTGGCGGACTTGGTTCCGCTTTCTTTGGCTGGCTGGCCGACAAGACCGATATAGCGTATATATTCCAAGTGAGCGCCTATCTGCCGTTGCTCGGCATCATCGCCGTTTTTCTGCCGAATACGCAGAAGACAAGAAAAGCGAAGTGACAATAAAACCTTCCGTCATCTTATGGAAAAAGCCAATGACCGGCCGACCGTATGTTTGCAGCACTACAATTCCCCTTGCGGCGAACTTGTCCTGGCCTCCGTCGGCGACGAATTGTGTCTCTGCGACTGGAGTGCCATGCCCTGTGCCTTGAAGAACAGGCAGCGGATTGCCCGACGGCTGCGGGCTGTGTTTGCGGTGCGTCCGTCGCCGGTGCTTCTCCGGGCAATGGCGCAGCTCGACGAATATTTCGCCGGAAAGCGCACGGCCTTCGACCTTCCGCTGCATCCCGTCGGTACCGACTTCCAACAGCGCGTGTGGAGCGCCCTGCTCGAGATACCCTACGGGCAGACCCGTACCTACAAGGACATCGCCCTGCGTGTGGGCAACGCCAAGGGCGTGAGAGCCGTGGCAGGGGCTGTCGGGGCCAACGGCCTGTCTATCGTCATACCCTGTCATCGCGTCATCGGCACCGACCGGTCGCTGACCGGTTTTGCCGGCGGTCTGGCGGCAAAGGAAACATTGCTCATCCTGGAAGGAAGTCTGCCCCGAAAGTCTACAATACAATAGCATCAATATACAATAACATATGATACAACTCACCATGCTCGGCACAGGCAATGCCCTTGCCACCCGATACTACAACACCTGCTTCCTGCTCCGGTCTGACACCACCTTGCTGATGGTCGACGCCGGAGGCGGCAACCAGATTTTCCGTCAGTTGGAGAGCGTCGGCGTCGCCCCCACCGATATCCATCATCTCTTCCTCACCCACGCCCATACCGACCATGTGCTCGGGGCAGTGTGGGTAGTGAGGATGATCATGCAGAAGATCAAGGCCGGACAGTACGACGGCGATCTCCACGTCTACGGCAACAGCAAGGTCACGGACGTGCTGGAATGGATCTGCCGCAACACCCTGCCCGCCAAGTTGGGCGCACTCATCGGCGAACGCATCATCATGCATGTGCTTGGCGACGGCGACGGATTTCAGGTCGGCGACTGGCAGTTGACCGCTTTCGACATCCGTTCCACCAAAGAACCGCAGTACGGATTCCGGGCCACGTTTGCCGACGGAACCACCCTCGCCTGTCTGGGCGACGAGCCTTACAACGAGGCCAACCGCCAGTGGGTGGAAGGAGCCGACTGGTTGCTCTCGGAAGCCTTCTGCCTCCATGCCGATGCCGACCGGTTCCATCCCTATGAGAAACACCACAGCACGGCGCTCGACGGAGCACGTCTGGCGACAGCCCTCTCCGTACGCAATCTTGTGCTCTACCATACCGAGGACAAGACACCGGAGAGAAAAGAGCACTACACCCGCGAGGCACAGTCAGCCTTCAGCGGCCGGGTGTTCGTGCCCGACGATTTGGAAACCATCACCATCACTTGTCATCAATAGGGTAGGGCGAAACCGTAAAAAATCCCTCTTGGCAGTATTCGGCCTTGCATACTGGAGTATTCGGGCCGAATACTGCAGTATTTGAGCCCGAATACTCCAGTGGTAGAGCCCGAATACTCCAGTGGTAGAGCCCGAATACTCGAGTCCGCAAGGCCGAATACTCGAGTATTCCGGCCCGAAGACTGCCGCCGAACGGTCGGATGGGGATGACAAGGAGGATAGAACCCTCCGTCAGGAATGGAATCCGTGTGCGGTGAAATAATACAAAGGATGGGGCCGTAGGGATTCCGCAAGCGTGAGTCCCGTAGGGACGACATAATGTAGGGTAGGGGTTCTTGCCAAGGCAAGCGACAAAGTCGAGCGTACCCCTATCTCAACCCGTTGTTACAAACGTTGCCCCTGTAGGGGGCGCATAATTCAAAAATTCGTGAGATTACTTCCCGTTGGTCTGTGGGTCTTCGACAAATCTCGTAAAATTCGTGGTTAATAAATGCCCCGTGGTATATGAACCACGAATTTTACTCACGAATAAATAAATGCAATGTGCCGTGACAACCCGCACGATACGTTGAATTATGCGCCCCCTACAGGGGCACTTATCGGAGTTGCAACAAAAAAGGTAGGGCTCACGCCCTACCCTCTATTATGTCGTCCCTACGGGACTCGTTGCTTGCGAACATCCCCTGATGGACTTTCTGTTTGCGTTCAACTCCCTACGGGACTCCTTGCTTGCATCCTTTGTGGAGCTCTCCATGTGATTCTTTTTCTGTGCAATCTCTTACCCCCAAACTCCGATATTGCTAAAATGCACCGTAATGGTCGAATATACAATACGTTACGGTGCTGTGTTGGATTATACTGCACTGCCTGTTGTGAAAACGTTTGCGCTTTCGCATGGTCATTTTCTTCTGTTCCCCCTTCTTCTGCTCTATCTTTTTCTTGCTAATTTTATCGTCGTAAACCTAATAACAGTCTGGAATCAGATTTGGAGATCTGATGAAAAAGCGTGTCGTTTTATTGCTGGCGGCGGATATGGCTATGGATGCCGTGCCGCAAAAGATGATGGAAGAGAAAGTCAGAATAATTTAATCTATACCTTTTTATAATTATGAACAAATTCTATTACTCTGTTCGCGCATGGGCATTGGTGTTGGTACTCAGTATAAGTGCCGTGGCCGAGGCTACCCAAGGTCTTGCCTCCGGCGTGTACATCATGAAGAATGCGCAAGGCAAGTATGCAGGAGTGTTTGTAAAGTAACTCACCCATAGACCATTTACCGATTGAAGAGGGAACATTCGATTGGGATGCCCCCCCCTTTTTCCTCTCTTACTGACGACTCTCAAAATACCAACATATCTATGAATAAACATTATCTCAAAAAGATGCTTTTGGCGTTTGTGGCCGCGGCAACGTTGTCGTCGTCCGCATATGCAGGAAGCGACTTCAACTCCAACCGGACGGACTTCCGCGACGAGTCTATCTATTTCGTGATCACCACCCGTTTCTACGACGGCGACCCCAACAACAACGTGCTCTGTTGGGACA
>CAVFEZ010000100.1:0-4413 GCA_963621665.1 Akkermansia muciniphila
TTGTTTTGGGATAATATTTCCACCCACCTATTCACATCATATTTCATTAGAACATCTTTTGGAATGTCAACGTAAGGTTGAGCCATGAAACTCTCCAAGCTCGACACCGGGTCAACTCCCAACACAAAGATATTCTTATGATTGTAAAACTCGTAATTTATGATGTCTCTATTATTTGTAATAAGTTTCTTTCTGAATGTCAACGCCTCGAGAGGTCGCAAAGTCAGTCCTATTTGGTCGGCCTGAACAATATCCACGACACATCGAGACCGTTTCACATTATCTATATTATCCTTATACGTGATATAATCTTTTGGTGCTTTGACAACCCTAAAGTCACACCTATAATTTGCAAGTATGTTCTTCAATTCTTCCAAGATGGGCGCTCGTTGTTTGTCACAGCCCAAGAAATAGAAGTCGGAACGGGGTTCTACTGCATTTTCTTCCAAGTGCTTGAATATTGGATAAATCTGACTAATATAGCAGAGGCCAAACTCTTTTGCATCTTTTTTATCGAATGTATAGACAGGTATTCCTATTGTCTTGATTTCATCTATTTGTTTCTGCAAAACAACATTCAAACGGACAGGATTCCAACACCAAAGTTTCACCGCCACTCCCGAATTTACGCATTTTCTTATAGCCCCATTGAACACCAAATCCGTATAATCACATATAATGAGGGTGTCATCCTTTTTCAAGCCAGACAATTTCTTTCTCAAAACAGAGCCTAACACGAGAGCACTCGGCATACGAAAGCCTCCCAAGTACTTTCTGCACAAAAGTTGAAATAGGTTGCAATAACGATTCAGCGGTATAAGTTCGACATCACGAGAGCTGTCAATTCCCCCCAAAACGAAGTTCCAGATTTCAACATCCGGGTAAATAATCATCGTTTTCATCTGTTCACTATTTTACTGACAACATCTCGTGCAGCCAACAGAAGCCTGGCTGCAAGAAGACAGTCATGGTCAATGAGAAAGGCGCACACTTTCAGATAGGTTGCCACCGACATATTCGAGCAGCAGCCATTACATTCCGGAAAAATGCGTTTCCATGCCACTATGTCGCGCGTTTCGGGGTATATCAGCAGATATGCTTTGGTCTGAAATTGCAAATATCTCAATTGTTCCCGATACTTGTCTTGAATGTTGTTTTCCTTCAAGAATTTCTCGACTTTATCACAGACAGCCATCAATTCATATACCTTGTCCTTTGAAACGTTATGCGTGATGGAAGCACCATTCTGCCAATAATGATAGAAGCACTCCTTTATGCATATTGTTTTTCGGGATGCCAGCAAGGCACAAATACAGACATAAAAATCTTCACCCCAATTTATCCCCTCCGGGAACGAAATCCTGTATTCCTTGAATAATTCTCTTTTTACAATCCCCCCCCACACACATCCTGTCCTGGGAGAAATGTTGAAAACTATTGGATTGAAGAAATCCTCACGCTCATAAGCAACGCTTTCCGAGTTTCCATTTGAGTATTCAACAATATATCCAAACCGCACTATGTCAGCATCACGTTTCTTGGCTATACCATAAGCCTTACGGTAAGCATCCGCGTCTATCCAATCGTCGCTATCACAATGGACCACATATTCGCCAGTAGCGGCATCCAGTCCTTGCTGCCGAGAAAAAGAAACGCCCCTGTTTGGTGTATGCGACAAATACTTTATCTGCCCCGCTCTGTTTGGATATTCTGCGGCAACCTTCTTGACAATGCCAATGCTGTCATCGGGCGAAGCATCATCGACAAATATAAATTCCATATCTTCGAGCGTCTGCCCAAACAAACTTCTGCAACAACGCTCAATAAATGGCTCTGCCTTGAAAATGGGGACTATTACTGACAATTTAGGTGTTTTACTTGTTTTCATCCAATGCTTTTTTCAAAAAAAGTAATGAATCGCATCTATATTTTTTAAGCAAAGAATCAACATGCTGATAATCGATTGTAGATTCCAACATTTTTCTGCAATCATCTTTAACAATACGATTCTTCAATTCCAAAGATTCCAACAATGATTCAAAACGGCTAGCACCACGCCCTTCATTGACCACCGTAACAAAAGGCTTGTGCCCAAGAATACTAAAGACTGTACCATGAAACGAATCTGTAACTACAAATTGACTTTCAAAGATACCTTCCAACCAAGATTCAATAGAAGGATAGCCATTCCTGGTAGGCATGCCCAAATACTTTGGCTCTAAATTTAATCCAGCACAAATACTATTGATAATATTCTGTATTTTCGGAGTATTATCTAATACATATACAGCGACATAATTATTAGAACATTTGTTGCTGTCATAAAGTTGTTTGTAATCTTCGGCCTTCAACAACAACGTGGGGTCAAGCACCCATGTAGCATCAACTCCAAATGTACTTTTGCATACCTTCACCCCAGACTTTTCCCGAACAGAAACAGCATCAAATCTTTTGATCAATAATGAAAATTGAGATGCTTGTTGCGAAGTACCTTCCCAACTATCAGTTCCAAAAGATGCAGCATAGGAAATACGCTTCACTTTTGTCGTTCCCGTAAAATCAAGGAAAAAGTTTGGAATAAATGGAGAGAATCTTGGACGCCAAACTTGATCGCTACCAACGATGAAAGCATCATACTGATGGTTGTTGCAGTAATCCATTGGCAATTGAAATCTAGAATGCTCAACTGTAATATGAGTATCTATAAAACGTTTCTGCTCTTTACCTGGAGTATTCAAAAAATTCCTCTGACGTTTTACGTCAAAAAACAATATAGTTCTGTCTCCTCTCAACCATTTGAACATTCTCCATACATATTTTGCAATACGGGTCGGTAATTCTAATTTGTGAGTCTGATATTGAATATTTATTGTAACAGACCGATGCCCCATTCTCCTTAAAACTTCTTGTAAAGCATAGTTTTGCAGAATGCCACCATAATTGTTATGTAGAGGCTGGGTAAGTATTCCGATGTTCATTGTTTTCAGTTTTTACATTCAGTCACCCTAACATCCATACAATATCCTTTCCAACCTCGCTCTTTGTTGCGAAAAGAGATTGCAACGATGCGTGGATGAATGGGGAAGGTGATGGGGACAGATGTTTGGGTATGTACATTCTTAGGAATGTTTTGCAAATTACCCCCCCCGAATTGTAATTTAGATATCACAAAATGCTTGCATCTCATTAGAAACATACGAAACATTTGTTGACGAGTAAGGGGCGTCATGTGCTCAATGAATGCTATGACGCTTTCTTGCTTGTCGAGTTCTTCAAAAAAACGCTTTCGGTGTGGGGATTCATTGACCGAAATGTAGCACGCAGTGTTGTAGGGCTTTATAGTCTCATAGTCGAATTTGTGGGTGCAAACTTTCTGAAAATCAAAGGCGGCGATGCCTTTGTCAGTATTGAGAAATACCATACTTGTTCCTTTGTCATCATCCATGTCACGCATGAGGTTACCTATACCCCAAAAGTCTGCGATTGTTATGTCGCTATGGCTTCGCCCTGCTTTGGCTTTACAATCATAACATGATGGGCGGAGAATGATATTATATAGGAACGCCTTCATGTATGGATTCTCGACGAAAGACCAAAGCATCGACACAGAGGTGTCGGATTCATTATATTGTAGATTGAAACTGGAATTTTTCCAACCCTTCGACTTGTTACGGAACTCTATATTGCTAGCGCAATGGCCGTCGCGGAGCACTTCGTCAAGGTACATCCGCCACACCTTTGGACTAGGCGTGCCGTGGCAAACAATGTCCACCGCTAAAAGATTGTCGTAGTCCTTATGTAGGAAACGGCGTAGTGCAGCTATTTGGCAAGGCGTACCAGAGAAGAGCACTTTACGCCCTTTTTTCAGAAAGCGTTTAGCATCGGCAAAAGCATTCTCGGTACGTGCCTGAACGTACTTACTCCCCATGAATGCCTTGATGCCTTCCTTTGTTTCACTATAGTCTATTACCACTTGCCACTCACTGTCAAAGCGTGCACCGAACACCACGCCACCTTCTGCTATGGTCTGCAAAGCAAGAATATAAAAGATGCCGCCCGACGAACTCTTCAATCGAATAGCCTCATCGTTGTTGATAGCGGCCAACACTTGCAGAGGCGCGCGCTCTTCGTAGGGTTGTAACTCGTGACATACCTTCTCACAGAGTCCACAACCTGTGCATTGTGCCTCGTCCACAATGGGGTAAAGGAACCCCTCGCCATCTTCAGTCATGGTGATGCACTGTTTGGGACAGATTTGTGCACATGCGGCACAACCGCAACAATTTTTCTTGTCTGTGATTTTAATCATATACTACTAACTTACTGTAAAACCACAATGCTAGTTTTTGTATCAATCACTAATCGTGATTACCTCGTCCATAAGTTCCTCAAATTCAATGTTTGAATAAAGAT
>CAVFEZ010000101.1:0-4156 GCA_963621665.1 Akkermansia muciniphila
TATGCGCCCCTTACAGGGGCTACGCTTATAATGCCTAAGAGAGATAGGGCCGAGGCCCTATCCTGTAATATTCGCCCCTTACAGGGGCTGCGAATAGCGAATCGTGCAATGGTCAAAAGTAAGCCACAAATATCAACGATCCTTGTAACGAGGAGACATTCAAGGTAATACAATATTATATGATATTTTTACCGGACACCAATATTTATTTTTTTACACCCACGCAAAGAAAACCACCTCCGCACAGTCTTCGGCCTTGCACACTGTAGTCTTCGGGCCGAATACTCCAGTATTCGAGCCCGAAGACTGCTGTCGTTTGGCCCGAATACCAGAGTATACAAGGCCGAATACTCGAGTATTCCGGCCCGAAGACTGACCGAGGGTGGTAGGAAGGGTGTATGGTCCGGCTTTTTATTTGGCCGTACACGGCAAGTTTTGTACCTTTGCATACTTGCTTAAACCACACCAATAAAGATCTGCGCTACTCACGATGAGACTACAGAAAGTATACAATATGGAGGAATTTGCGGCCAAGTACCGCATCACCGACGTGTTCGGTGCCTACGCCGCCCACTTCACCGTCAACGGCACCGACATGGAGGACTTCCAGCACATGGTGGGCGAGCATACGCTCTTCACCAAACTGCTGCTCGTCGACGGCGGCAACGCCAGTATGCAGTTGGGGCAGAGCGAGGTAGCGCTGAAAAAGGGCAGCATGCTGGTGGTCACCGCACGCGATGTGGCCACCCTCGGCACGGTCTCGGCAGACTTCCATGCAGAGGTGGTTCTCGTCGACGACCATCTCGTGGCCGTCAGCAAGCACTACGCCCTCACCGACGACCGGTACGCCACGGTACACGACATCTTCCGCTTTGTACAGAACATTGTTGTCCACCGCCATATCAACAAGACGGAGATCATGCAGAGCATGTTCCACGTGCTGCGCCTGTTTTGCGAGGAACTGCCCTACGACGAGTGCAGCGTCACGCGCGACCTCGCCCACAAGAAGCGGGTGTACGAGATCTTCCTCCATCTGCTCTACCAGAACTTCAAGAAAAAACGGCAGATACGGTTCTATGCCGACAAGATGAACCTCTCCACGGCCTACCTCTCGCGACTGGTCAAGGAGATCAGCGGCACGACGGTCAACGACCACGTCTCGTCGCTCGTCTACAAGGAGATCTGCAATCTGCTCAGCCAGACCAGCATGACCATGGGCGAGATATCCGACGCGCTCAACTTCAGCGACCAAAGCGCCATGACCAATTTCTTCAAGCAGCGGGCCGGCATCTCCCCCTTGGCTTACCGAAGCCGGAGCGAAGGCCATGCCTCATCCACCGACCACACATGATGCACACCGATACCCTACCCCACACGCCGACAGACTCCGCTACCGACGCATCCTATACCTACGCCACTCTCTGGCGCAGGCTCACTCCGCTCTACGGCGATGCGGAGGCCAAAGCCATCGTCCGCACCCTGCTCACCGAGACTTTTTCACTCACTACGGCCGACCTGTACTGCGACGGGGCCGCCGGCCTCTCCGATGCACAGAAGCAGCGGCTGGCTGAAATGATGCAGCGCCTCTCGCAAGCCGAACCGCTGCAGTACGTCACCGGCGAGGAGCGGTTTTGCGGACACACGTTCCGCGTAGCCCCGGGCGTACTCATTCCCCGACCCGAGACCGAAGGACTCGTAGAGATGGCCCTTCATACGCTGAAAGAACAGTCCCGTCCCGCCGACGTGCTCGACATCGGCACCGGCAGCGGATGTATCGCCGCCAGCATCGCCCTCGGCAGTCCACAGGCCAACGTCACGGCGTGGGACATCTCCGACAAGGCCATCGCCATCGCCCGCGACAACATGCAGCGGTTGCACGCCGCCGTCACCGTCGAGCACCGCGACGCCCTCTGTCCGCCCGACGATGCCGGCCGCTGGGATCTCATCGTGAGCAATCCGCCCTACATCTGCCGCAGCGAACAGGCCGGCATGCACCGCAATGTCACCGACTACGAACCGGACACGGCGCTCTTTGTACCCGACGACGACCCGCTCGTCTTCTACCGCGCCATCGCCCGCTATGCCGCCAAAGCCCTCCGGCCGGGCGGCACGCTCCTCTTCGAGTGCAACACGGCCTACGCCGCCGACACCGCACGGATGCTCCGCGAGATGGGTTTCGCCAGCACCGAGGTACAGGACGACCTCTACGGCAGACCGCGTTTTTCCTGTGCCCGACGCGCGTAGGGCGGTACACCACAAACATTTTCCCCACCCATGACCTTCACTTCACCCAAAGACCGCCCCATACCCTCCGAAAGCGAGGCCTTCGCCAAACTCTCCGCGCTCTGCGCCCGTGCCGAACATTCCTCGGGCGAGATGACAGACAAGATGCGGCGCTGGGGACTCGACGACGAGACCCAAGCCCGCATCATGCAGCGGCTCACCCAAGGCAAGTATATCGACGACGAACGTTTCGCCCGCCTCTTCGCCGACGACAAGATACGCTTCGACCACTGGGGACGCACCAAGATTGCCCTGACGCTCCGCCGCAAGGGTATCGACAGCGGCACGGCCGCCCGCGTGCTCGACGAGATCGACGACGACCGCTACCTCGACGTACTGCGCCCGCTCATCCGCGCCAAGGAGCGCACCGTCAAGGCACGCAGCGACTACGAGCGCACGGGCAAACTCATACGCTTCGCCCTCAGCCGCGGTTTTTCGATAGACCTGATACGCCAGTGCCTCAACGGGACCGACGAATACGACATTCCCCAAGACGATGAGTAGTCTGCTCCGTCAACTGGCCGACATGCTCGCCCCGCGATCCTGCGCCGCCTGCGGCCACCGCCTCTCCGTCGGTGAGCAGACGCTCTGCACCCGCTGCAGCATCCACCTGCCGCGTACCGGCTTTTCGGCCTCACCCGCCGACAACGAGATGGCGCGCCTCTTTTGGGCGCGCCTGCCCATAGAACGGGCCGCAGCCTTCTACTACTACCACCCCCACTCGCCCGCAGCACGCATGATCTACGACCTGAAATACCGCGGGCAGACCGACACCGGACGGCAGATGGGACGCATGGCGGCCCGCGAGATGGCGGCCGACGGTTTCTTCGACGGCATCGACCTCATCCTGCCCCTGCCGCTGGCCCGCCGCCGCGAGCGCGAGCGCGGCTACAACCAGAGCGCACTCATCGCCCGGGGCGTGGCCGACATCACCGGCCTTCCCATCGCACAGGATGCCGTGCAGCGCATACGCGACACCGCCAGTCAGACTACCCTCGACCACGCCGGACGCGCCGACAACATGGAGGCGGCCTTCCGCCTCGTCAAGCCCGAAGCCGTAGCCGGCCGCCACGTGCTCATCATCGACGACATCGTGACCACCGGCGCCACCGTGACGGCCTGCGGCCAGGCCATCGCCGAAGCGGGCAACGTGCGCATCAGCGTACTGTCCATGGGATACTCGAAGGCGTGATGTACACCAACAGAGAAACGGCACACCCCATCGCACAGCGTGTACAGCAAAAAAGACAAAGACACAAAATAGTGTTAAAATACATACTGCATTCCAATATTTTTATGTACTTTTGTAATGTGCATTGCACACCACGCCCATTGTGTGTCACACAAAGGATGGTACGGGCAATGCACCATTGGTTAACAGTCAAAATAGGTTTAGACACATCATCCCTGTGACAGGGAATAGACCAAACGCACCTGTGCTTCTCCAACGTGGAGCGCAGGTGTTTTTTCATCACACGCCCCACAAAATTTGGTTATCTGCAAAAAAGGCATTACCTTTGCACTCCATAAACACGCGCTTGTGGCGGAATTGGTAGACGCGCCAGACTTAGGATCTGGTGTTTTAGGACGTGTAGGTTCGAGTCCTATCAGGCGCACATAGAAAAATCCTAACTGCTTGACTATAAGTGGTTAGGATTTTTTACTTTTATATTTTTGGCAACATTCTGTTGCAACGTATTTCTATTCTAATTTAGCGAACCCTAATTAATCCGATTGCGTTGACTTTCACCAGCAGATGACCCTTTATATTTATTGGAGTAGTTATTGAATGTATAACGCAATGACAATGAAAATGTACTTGAAGAGAAACTGTCAATCCAAGTTGTTCTATTTGCACCAGAATATATTTTCA
>CAVFEZ010000102.1:0-4150 GCA_963621665.1 Akkermansia muciniphila
TATCAATGCCATGTCTTTGTTGTTTTGTGGCTCTCTGAGCCGGTTATTGAAATATTGGTATATCTCTTCTTCATCCGAGGGCTGCACCTCCGCTTCCGCCTCGCCCATGTCGTACAGACCGTCGGCAAGGCCCATCCTTACGCAGTCTTCTGCGTCTATCCAGTGGTCGCTCTCGTCGAAGTATTTCTGCCGCACCTCGTCGGCTTCCATGCCCAGACGCTTGGCTATCATCTCGCTCAGGTCTCGCTCCAGGGCTTCTATCTGGTCGGCGGTCTTCCTCAGGTCGCTCGCGTTGCCCCATGCGCCGCCGCTCACGCTGTGCAGCATCAGTTTGGCCCACGGGCTCATATACATCGGGCGGCCGCACAGGGCGATGATGGCGGCTATACTCGCGGCCAAGCCGTCTACGTATATTGTTACGTCTGCCGCCATCTGACGGAGCGTGTTGTATATGGCCATGCCACTGAACACGTCGCCGCCCCTGCTGTTGATTCTTACGTCTATCTTGCCGTATGCCGCGTCGAGCGACATCAGTTCGCTCACCACCCGCGCGCTCTCCACCTTGTCACCGTCGCCGATGTCGCCGTAGAGCAGCACCGTGGCGCGCTCGTCTGTGGTCTGTATGTTGAGAAATGTCGTTGCTCGTTTCTTCATCGCTTGTCGATTTTTCGGCAAATTTAGCACGTCCGCATCCGTTTTTCCAAACCGCGTTTTTATCGTAGCGTTACCTGACGCTATCATAGCGTCGGCCGACGCTACCATGAAATTGCAGTTTCTTTTCACCGCCTTCCGCACGTTATCTTTGCATCACAATTCGCGCACTTATGTACACAATGGCATACTACATAGCGGTGGCCGACTACCACCTCGGCATGATAGACAAGGTAGAAATACACTCCTCCGTCGAACTCCTTGCCGACACTGCCGTCATCACGCTCCCGGCTGCTCAGTTCGGGCGCACCCTCGATGTGGAGTCCCGCCTCCACCGGGGCGACCCCGTGCATATCTGGCTCGGCTACCGTGAGACGGGACTTCACTCCGAGTTTGTGGGCTTCCTCCAGCGCATATCCACCGACGGGGGCAACATCGCCCTCCATTGCGAAGACGCGCTCTACGCCTTCCGCAAGGATATCCCCAGCGAGGTCTTGCAGAACATCACTCTCGATGCGCTGCTCTCACACATCATCTCTCAGGCGGGATTGTCGTTTGGCGTGTCTTGTTCCTATCAGTGGACCTACCAAAAGTTTGTCATCAACAACGCCTCGGCCTACGATGTGCTCAAGAAGGTACAAGAGGAGTGCGGTGCCGACATCTATATATCCGAAGGCACGCTCCACGTCCACCCTCCGGGCGAGCTCCTCCGCGACACGGTCTACTACGACCTCCAGCGCAATGTCGAGAAGACCGACCTCACCTACCGTCAGGCCGACGACAAGAAACTCTGCGTCGTGGTCAAGGCCAACATGCCCGACGGCACCGTGCGAGAGATTGAGGTGGGCACCACTGGCGGCGAGCGGCTCGAGATCAAGTCGCCTTCCACCGACACCGCCTCCATGCAACTCCGCGGCGAGATGGAACTGCGCCGACGCTGTTACGACGGCTACGAGGGTTCGCTCACCACATGGCTCGAGCCTTTCGTCGCCCCGGCCTGCGCCGCTGCCGTCCACGATGCCGACTACACCTACAAGGACGGCACCTATTTCGTCACCGCCGTCACCACCGAGTTCTCTTCGGCCGGGGGCATCCGCAAGGTTCAACTTGGATTCCGATTAAGTTAGATTTATGGAAAGAAATGCTATACAACTACAATGGGCCGACACCTCCTGCACCATCCTGCAACCGGTCATCCGAAACCACCGGCTCGCCGTCGGCCCGGTTCTCCAGCAGAACCAGACACTCATCCTCCTGCTCCACAAGGGCGAGGTCAAGGAAGCGCCCTACACCGGCGTAGGCATCGCCGACATGCTCCTCGACCACGACCCCCTGCTCTGGCGCACCGAAATCAAGGAGCAACTGGCCCTCGACCGCCAGTCTGTCTCCTCAGTATCCATCACCACCGGCGGCATCGCCATCGATGCTTCCTACTAATCTCTCACCACTATGGACAAAAGCACAAAAGAATGGCTACAGTACGGCTCGGCTATCGCCATGCTCCTATCGGGCATCGTACTCACCTATATCGACTATTTCATCTCCCACAACATCCACGACAACGTGCTGTGGTACGTCGCGCAGTGTCTCATCTACGCCGGGTCTGTCTTCGGCGTAGCCATGGTCATTGCTACCAAGTTCGGGGAGATGCGCAACTATATCAACGATAAATTGAGTCACAATGAGAAAAATTGATTACATCGCCCTGCACTGCACCGCAGGCAATCAGGCGGCCACCGTGGCCGACCTCCGCAAAGAGTTCCACGATGTCAAGCGCTGGAAAAATCCGGGCTACCACTATGTCGTCACCGCCGACGGCGTTATCCACCAGCTCCTCGACGAGGCACAGGCATCCAACGGCGTGAAGGGCTACAACCACTGCACCGTCAACGTGGCCTACACGGGCGGCATCGACCTTGCCACCCGCCGTGCTCTCGACAACCGCACCCAAGCGCAACGCTCCGCCCTCCGCACCGTGGTCAAGATGCTGCACGCCAAATACCCCAAGGCCACTATCCTCGGCCACCGCGACTTCCCCGGGGTCTCCAAGGCGTGTCCCTCGTTCGATGCCAAGGCAGAATATGCCGACATTCAACGCCTTTGAACATCGTTCAATCATCATTCAATACGCACATGAACAAAGTCTTATTCCTCTCCCTCACGCTCTTCCTGGCCGCCTGCGCCACAAGGAAGTCTACGGTATCCGTCTCCGACACCGCGCAGACCGTGACCGCAAAAACAGTCGCCCGGACCTCCGTCACCGACTCCGCCTTCGCCGTCCTCTCCGAGGTCTACGACCGTGACTCCATGTCCCTGCAATGGTCGTTCGCCCTCATCGCCGACTCCGCGGGCCGACCGCTCTACCGCTCAACAATCATCAATGGTAGTCGCTCATGGGCGCGAGGCACCCGTCAAAACACCCAGTCTTCGGTCTCCCTCGCCGACTCATCCTCCGCCCTCACCGCCGACACCAGCAGGGTAAAATCGGCACGCACCGAGACGCGCACCAAGCGAAGCCAACCGCCCGACATACTCATCTTCATTTTCGTCATCGTGGCCGCAGCCGCAGTCCTCACATTTCTCAAAGCACGCAAACTATGAACGTTATCGTAAAAGACGGACAGACCCTCGCCGACATCGCCATTCAGGAGTACGGCGCATTCGAGGCCCTCCCGGCCCTGGCACTCGCCAACGGCATGGCGCTCTCCGACATCCCCACGCCGGGCACGGCCCTCACGCTGCCCGATGCTGTCTACAACCGCTCCATGCAGCAGTATTGCAAGGCCCGCTCGGTGTCTCCGGCCACCGCCCGCGACAATTCCGGCCTGCGCCTTGGCATCTTCGCCCGACAGTTCCAAACGCAATTCCAATAGCACATGAACATCATCAACCTTCTCCCGCACCCGCACCCGATGCCCACGCCCGACGGTTTTTCCGTAGACAACGTCGCCTCCGAAGAACTCGCCGACATCACCCACACCAATGCGCTCGGCATTCCCATGGTGCAGCCCTTGCGATTCCAATTGGATGAGCAGGGCGCAGAAGAGTGGCTCTTCCCCAACGAGCCTATGGTCTCTGTCTCGGGCGGACAGGCTCTCGTGCGGCGCAATGTCTCCAAGGGGCGTGTCCGCGGCACCATCAAGGAGCGGTGGGCGCAAAACGACTACACCGTCTCCATCAACGGCTTCCTCTCCACCGCCGACGGGTCTTATCCCTCCGACGATGTGGCGCGCCTCCGTGCCTTCTGCGAGGCGGGCTATGTGCGGTGTCTCTCCCCGCTGCTCGAGGTCTTCGGCATCTCGCGTCTTGTCATTGAGTCGTGGGACATGCCTTTCACCTCAGGCTCGGCCAACCAGAATTTCTCCATCACCGCCTACTCCGACGACATCTACAAACTCATCCTCTCTGCTGAGGACATCAAACTCTGATATACGCATGGCTACCAACAAGACCAACTTCGACCGACGCGACATCGCCAAGTCGCTCTTCATCAACGGCA
>CAVFEZ010000103.1:0-4020 GCA_963621665.1 Akkermansia muciniphila
AGTGGACCTCCGACGGCTGCACCGCCAATGGCGGCATCGCCTTCAAGCGTGCCTACAAGGACAGTTACGCGCTCGTGGCGCTCAACGGCGGCGCGACCTTCACGGGCTGCCCGAGCGGCACCTACACCGATGTGGTCACGGGGCAGACCTATTCGGGTTCTACCATCACCGTCTCCGCTCCCACCAACCAAGGTCAGGTGCGCGTGCTGGTGAAAGACTGGACTGGCGGCAAGATCGGTGAGGACGGCCCGTTCATCTACACGTCTTCACCCAGCCACAAGTCGGGCGGTTCGTACGACGGCCAGCAGGAAGCCGGCACATCATATTACATCACTCCAGAGGACGCTTGCGGCGAGTCGGGACTGACGTTCTCGCCCAACGGCGGTTCGTTCTCTACCGAGTCACTGACCGTCAGCGTCAATCTCAACGAGGCCACCAAGGGCTGGTATCAGGTCAACGGCGGCACGAAGGCGGATGTCACAGGTGCTACGACCTTCACCATCGGCGCAGGCGACCCGGCAGGCACTACCTACGAGGTGAACTGGGGTGCGACCGCATCCGACGGCACGCAGACAACAGGCACCGTGACCTACAGGAAGGTGGGTGTCTACATGCCTACCGTCACCGCTGACGAGAAGTCGGTGTTCTACGAGACCGATGCCAGCAGCGTGCCCATCTGGGTATGGAACACATCGGTCAACTTCACCGGCGGCGACTGGAACAGTAAGCCTTCAATGGAATATATGGGTATCACCGCCGCAGGACGCAAGGTATACAAGTGGACCTACGCAGGTTCGGAGACCTCAGACCCGACCGGTGTCATCTTCCTGCCCGACGGCACGCAGAGCAGCGACCTCGCTTACGTCAACCACGGCTACTACATCGACAACGTGTACGACCATACTGTAGAGGCAGACCAGTCGGCGGTGTCCTATAGCGTATCGCCCGGTTCGACAACCTTCACCGATGCCGTCAAGGTGACCATCACGCCCAAGAACGGCACCGTGGTCTACACCACCGACGGCACTGCGCCTACCGCATCAAGCAACCCTACCACCACTGCCAAGACGCTCACCTTCACGACGACGACAACCCTCAATGTCGGTGTGGTGGACAATGGTCGGGTCGGCAATGTCAAGACTTACACCTATACCCACAAAGACCAGCACGCCATCACCATCTACGTGAAAGCACCGTCCGCTCCCTATCTCTATGCGTGGACGCAAACCGGCACCGCTACGACCATCCTCAACGGCGAATGGCCGGGCACGGTGATGAGCAACTGCATCACCGTAGACGGCACCGACTACTGGACCAAAGCCTTCAGCGATGTCGAGTCGTTCAACATCATCTTCAATATGGGCGGCAGTGCCTCACAGACCCCGGACATCACCGGCATCACCAAGGACACGTGGTTTGAATATGACGGTGCAACGACGGCCAAGGAGATTGCCGTTCCGTCCGGCATCGACAATATCGATGCCGACGATGCAGCGCAAGGCGAATTCATGGTCTACAACTTGATGGGCGTACGGGTGGCAAAGGTCAGATCCATAGATGAGGCCCGGACATTGTTGCCCAAGGGCATCTATATCGCCAAGGGACGCAAGGTGATGATCAAGTGAGCCAAGCCCCATAGGGTAGGGTGTTCAAAATTCAGAAAAATGTAGTCGTAATTTTGTAGAGTTTTGCATACCTAGGCCCTGAAAGGGCGTAACATCACAGCCCAGGGTGAGGATGGAGCGACGTCCGTCGCTTCGCTCGGTCCTCACCCTGGGCTATGATTGTGTCGCCCTTTTAGGGCTTTAATTGCCGAATTCCCCTTGAGAATCAAATAATTGCAAATTCAAACCAATATAAAATTCCGCACATTATTTAAGCCGATTTTGAACAACCCTACCTGTAAGGTCAGCACAACAACATTTTTTTCCAATTCTGTTCCGCTCTGCTGCGGGGCTGGTGCGGTGGTACACCGCACATTTTTTATCCCCGCCGTGGAACGTGCCGCCTACTGTCATTGCCTGCATGTCATGCAAACGTTTGCGCTTTCGTATAGTCGTTTTAACCGTCCTCTCCCTATCCTGTTTTGCCTTTTTTTGATACTTTCGTCGCCGTAAACCTAATAACAGTCAGAAATCAAACTTAAAAAACCGAAGAAAAGATTTTTCCCTTGATGAGTGACGACGGGCATGGCTATGGTTGTGCTCCGCAAGAACCATCGGAGAGAATGTCAGAATAATGGTGGCATTCAAAATACCCACCGCAAAACCTAAGTCGATTTTAATTATATTTTTACTACTTTTATGAATAAATTCTTTTTCCATGTTCGCGCATGGGCATTGGCGTTGGTACTCAGCATAAGTGCCATAGCCTTTGGAGACAATGCCTATGGTCTGAAGGACAACATCCAGGACGGTGTCATCCTGCACTGTTTCGACTGGACGGCCGCTCAGATCGAAGCGGAAATCCCCGGCATTGCCCAGGCCGGATTCACCGCCGTGCAACTCTCCCCCGTACACCAAAAAGAGGGGGCCAGTTCCTGGTACATGGCTTACCAGCCCTACGACTTCTACATCGGCAACTCCATTGCCACTAAAGAAACCCTTACCTCCCTTTGTACAAAGGCCCACGAGTATGGCGTGAAGGTCATCGTCGACGTGGTGGCCAACCACACCAACGGCAGCCTGACTTATGTGGCCGACCGCCTCAAGGATACAAACCTCTACCACGACTACACCGGCGGCATTGATTATAGCAACCGCTGGCAGGTCACTCACGGCAAGATAGGCATGTACGACCTCAAGACCGAGGACGCTGACGTGCAGAGCATCATCAAAACCTATGTCGCCGAACTCAAGGCGTGCGGCGTGGACGGTATACGTTGGGATGCCGCCAAGCATATCGGCCTGCCTTCCGAGGGCGACCAGTTTTGGGCAAACGTTCCGGACGCAACGATGTACAACTATGGTGAGATCCTTGACTCTCCCTACACCGGTGATGACGGCACGCTCTTGAAGGAATACGCCAAATACATCTGCTTCACCGACAACGTTTATGGCGATAATCTGGTCAGCAGTTTCAACAGTGGCAACGTGCCTTCCTCCATCGGTGTCTTCAACCAAAAGGGTGTTGCTGACAACCGACTGGTCTATTGGGGCGAGTCACACGACACCTACAGCAACGACGGCGGTTCTACAAAGAACATCTCGCAGAACAACATCGACAAGGCATACGCCATAGCCGCCGGCAACAACAAGGCTACATCGCTCTATTTCTCCCGTCCTTCAGCCACAGCAAAAGATGCCATCAAGATGGGCACGAAGGGCAGCACCCACTACACCAGCCCCGAAGTGGCTGAGGTGAACCACATGCACAACCTCTGCGCAGGCGAGGCCAACTACTACGTACATGAGAACGGCATTGCCGCGCAGCTCCGCAAGACCGGTGCCATCTTCGTGCTCGGCAGCGGACAGAGCGGCACGGTGAGCATCCCCAACGGCAGCGGCAGTTGGCTCACCACGGGCACCTATACCGACAAGGTGGGCGGCGGCACGTTTAAGGTGACCTCGACAACAATCACCGGTAAGATCTCCACGGCAGGCATCGCCGTCGTCTATGGCGAACCCACCCACGAGGAGACTACCACGACTGCCGTAAAAGTTTATCTGAAGAACGATGCCAACTGGTCAGCGCCCATCTATTGCTATGCCTACAATGAGGGTGCCACGATCAAGACAGGCGAGTGGCCGGGCTCACAGATGACGCTCGACGAAACTACCGGCTACTACACCATCGACCTTTCGGCCTACGGTTTGAATGCTGCCTATTGCATTTTCTACAGCGCATCCGGCCGTTATCCTGCCGACGGTGCGCAGGGTCTTGCCACTGGCGGCACTTCAAAGGTCTATAACAACAGCACCCGCTCTTGGAGCGACTATACCGACACGGCGTTTGAGATGGTGGCAACCTGCAATGGCGAAACCGTGGTGTTGCCAATGACCGCAATGCGCACAAGAGAGT
>CAVFEZ010000104.1:0-3895 GCA_963621665.1 Akkermansia muciniphila
GTAGGATTCAACAACATGAAGATAGTTGTCCTTAGTAACTTGATATGCAGGCATAATGATTTATTTTATTTCAACTATAATAGGAACATGATCACTCATTCTACTGGTTTCGTTCCATGTAAAAATCCTATAATCTTCGACTTCTGAATTTGTAAAAGCATAGTCAATAAAGAACTTGGAAGATTCCTTGAACTGATGATGGTACGAAGGAAGGGACTCGTTGCCATAAGTTTCGTTGAGGAATGTATGATGCGAAGACTGCAATCCGTGTTCTTGCATCCAGTCAAAGATAGGATAAGGATTGTATTTTCCTGTGCGTTTAGATGAGGATATGATGTTGTAGTCGCCTATAATAATGGTCTTGTATTGGCTGATGTAGTTCTTGTAGTGTTCCAATATCTGTAGTAGGATTTCAATATAGGAGTCACTTGTGATGCCTTTTGTTATGATCGGCCAAACTGCAAGAAGAAGGTATTCGTCATCAATGATTACGGGAATGGCATAATTGAGTTTATCATTATACCAACTTGGGGTTTCCTGTTTATGTTTCTTTGAAACGAAAACACCAAGCCCCTTTATATCATAATTGCCCATCCAATAGAATTGATAATCATCGGGAGCAATGATATTATCGTTATTACCACATTCTGGAACAACAAAAGCATCAATATCCTTATTGGTAAAAAGCCAATCAATCTTGAATTGTTTTGACCATGAGATGTTGTAAGAAAGTATTTTCATGGCAATAATTTAAGGTGGGTGCTATCAGTCTCCGCCGTAAGATATTGAGGTTGCGTTTTGTCATCTGATGGTTTCTTTTCAAGGACAATTTGCCTGGTTGTTCAGGTATAGTCCGCTATACTTCATTACTCACAGGCAAATTGTCCTTGAAAATAGTCTCGTCATCTGACAAAACCAATTTGTAGAATCCTCCTTCAGAACTTATAACCTAAGGTGAGGAGAAGTTGATTGCGTTTGTATCTGACTTCCGTTCCTTCTGCTATGTTGTTCAGGCTTTTATCTTCGTTTGTCCCTGCATAGTAATTCATGAAAGGGTAGAAGTCGCCATTGGTTTGGCTATATTGGTAGGCGAGGTCAATGCTGAAACCTTTATGTGCATATCCGGCACCAATAGTAAATCGATTGGTGGCCTTCCATTTGGTGTAGTCAGTCGTAGAACTGTAGTATGTGCCATATGACTCTACCGTACCATCTTTGTAACCATCATTTTTATACATCGGAGAAACATAGTTGTAACCAAGACGTACCGACCATTCAGGTGCGGGTTTGAATTCGGCTCCGATTTTTACTGTAGATACGCCGCGGAGAGAAGTCTTGGTGTTTGACTTCATGGCTTTGTCGCTTGAACTGGTTTCGTAGTACGAACCCCAGTCATCATAGTATCCTCCGTCGTTGATGCGGTTGTCGAGTGCACTGTAGTCTGTCCATTCATAGGTAGCGCCGAGTGCAAGATAGTTGCCTACAGTATGTCCAAGGCTAAGTCCGAATTTCCAGGGGGTGTAGAGTTTGAAATCGTAACTTTCGTTGATTGAACCTTGGGCTGCAGATTCAGTCGTTGCTCCTCCTGCGTTGGCAATTGGGGCATAGGAGAGTTTCGTATAGTTGGAGGTGGTGAGACTATACCATGTCGGGGTGTGTACATATAGACCAACGCGGAAGGGTGATGTGGCTACAGGGCGGACGATGATACCCAGCTTGGCATCAAATCCATTACCTGTGATGCGACGGTCATCGCTTACCGCAACAGTTCCTGAGGTATTACCGTTTGCATCAACGAGTTGTTCTGAGTAGACTGAGTGGTCGTTGTAATGTACATCGTGGAGACCGCACGTGATGCCGATGTAAAACCGGTCGGAAATATTGGCGCTGATATTGAAGTCGTATTCTCCGATATAACCGTTTGTGTGGCGGTTCATGCCATAGGCGTTGGCGTCATTGTAGTAGGCATATCCGTTGGAGTTGTCCATCAACAAGGTGTTGTAGTAGAGATAGTCAAGTTGACTGTAGGCTGTTGATTCGTAGTAGTTGTTGCCGTATTGGTTGACACCGAGCCATGCACCATTTCCTGTTCCTGGTGTAGACTCTGTGAAGTGACCATTGTTGTCTGCGCGTCCGTAGCGTACGGCATCATATACTCCGGCTGCACCTTTAAGATAGGACAACTTGTTTTGTGATGCTCCGTTCAATGCACCTGCAGTAGAAAGTATTTGGTCAAAATTCTTGCTCTTGTGGTAGTTGAATGCGAAATTGACAAATGTGTTTCTATTGCTACGCATGCTATACACGAAGCCGGCTTGGTCGAAACTCATATTTGTACCTTTTGCTCCGTCAAACCTTTTTGTGTCTTCTTGAGACACGAGCCCGAAAGAGGTGTTTACAGAACTTTTGCGGAACATACCGATTCCTGCTGGATTGGATGCAATGGTGGAAATGTCGGCACCGAGGGCTTCCATAGCACCGCCCATTCCGATGTATCGGGCTGTACCATTGAGATCATTGTCTGCCAGTTGGGCGCTTTGATAGGTCTCCTGTGCTTGGCTTGAGAAGGCAAGCAAGGTGGCCGCTGCTAGGAATATTTTTCGTTTCATAATTTTATTTTCTTTTTCGGGGGTGGTAGAAATTTGTCTGTATTGTTTTCTCTTCTTATTTTTCTAACCTCTGTTCTGTCTACATAATCAGCGTCTTCCGCCGAAATGACCACCACCGCCACCGCGGTTGCCGCCGCCGAAGGATCCGCCTCCAAAACTGCCTCCGCCACCGAAGGACCCACGATTTCCGCCGAAGGAACTATTATTACGCATGGGTTGTGGTTGTGGCGTGACATTGCGGCGCTCGTTGGTCGTTGTGGTACGTTGGCCACCGAAACGGGCTGAATTGTTGTTGGGGGTATAGGTGATGTTTTTACGGTCGAAACGATTGGTAGAGTAGGAGCGTGAACCGAATGTTCCACGGCCATTGGCGTATCCATTGTTTCTCCCTCCTGCCATATCATTGTTGCGGTCGAAACGATTGTTGCCTATGAAATTGCCTCGTGAACGGTTGTGTGTTCCTGTCGGACCTGCATGGTAACTATATATAGGACCATGTGCCGGACCATACCATCGGCCACCCCAAGCAAAATAGGGATATCCCCAACCATAGTATCCATAGAACCAAGGATCATACCATCCGCCCCAGGCGTAGGTGTAACTCCAAGGGGAATACCATCCGTACCATGAATGCCAATAGGGGCTGTTCCAATAGTCGTAGAAGTATGGATTGTACCATCCGTAAAAGCCGTCAAAACGGCCCATTCTGCGACTGTATGTATAGTCTCCATCATCATTGCCATAGTAGGTTTCTGAACCCGGATATATGTATTGTACGGTGTCAATGGAGTCTGTTCCATAGGTGCCGTCACCAGGGTGAAACTCAATGATGTCATTGCCCAAAGAATCGGTGCCGATTTTTTGATAATAACTTTTGAGTTGCCCGTGGCGGTTGTATTCATCAATATCGCGGTTGCTGCCACAATAGTATGTTTCGTGGGGACGGGAGTTGGTGGTGTTGGATACCTCGGTTTTTATTGATTTTTTGGGGGTGAAATAGAGATCATCGTCTTGGGCAAAAGATACCAAAGGCATTGCGCTCATCAGGGCATATAAGATAAATGTGCGTTTCATAATAGTATCTCCTATAATATTATTTCTTTTATTTTGTCACGTTGCAAAATTAGTGTTTCTTATACTGCAAATATACGGAAAAACCCTAAAAGAGAATAGGTTTTCCCCTATTTTTATGGTTTTTTTGAGTTATCGAAATGGTGCTTTTGCTTTGCTTGCAGCCTATTTTGTGTATCTTTGCAGAAGATAGGCTACACCTCGGCATAACGTTC
>CAVFEZ010000105.1:0-3848 GCA_963621665.1 Akkermansia muciniphila
TCGACTACTGGCAGCGCGGCCTTGGCAATGGTTCTTGCGGTGGTGACAGTTGCCTAGACGACTATCTCTGTCCAACAAGCAACAGTTGGTCCTACACCCTGCGCTTCACGCCCACGGCGAAGTAGAGCAGACGTGTTGACATAAACGCAAAAAAAAGGCGGAGAACCTTCGTGGTTCCCCGCCTTTTTGCGTTGAAGAGGATGGCACACACTATCTCACACTCTTCCAAAGACAAGGCCTGCTTATGCTATTTTGCATAAAGGTTCACAATAATGTCATGTAATAAATATATTACTTTTTATTTGAAGGAATGTAATTAATTACTTATCTTTGCGACATGAAAGATGAACGGATTAGAAATGTCATTTTCTCTGATGAGTTTGAAGAATATTATGCTAACATGGACGAGAGAGTACGCGAGAAATATGACTACGCGCTACATATCGTTAGGACCCAATACTTGGTGAGCAAGAAATTTGTCAGTTCTCTGGAAAAACACAGACTTCTATGAACTTCGTGTTTCCATCAGTTCTAACGAATACAGAACGATTCTGCTTGCCGTAGACAACGACAGTTTCATTCAAAGCACGAACATACTTCTCTTAAACTCATTCTTGAAGAAAGGTACAAAGCAGTATAAGGCAGAAATCAAGAAAGCCGAAAACATTGTCAAACGTTATTTAGAAGATTGAATATGTTGAATCTTGACACGAACAAACTTGCGGGCCTCAAAACATTTGACGACCACCTGAAAGAAAGACATGGCGAGGAAAACAGTCCCGAACGCAAAGAGTTTGAGGCTAAAGCCAAAGCATGGTATTATGCTGAGCTTCTGAAAGACGAGCGCAAACGCCAAAACATCACCCAAAAGGTGTTGGCTGAAAGAATAGGCAAAAAGCGTGAGTATATTTCTTCACTTGAAAAAGGACAGACGGATATGCAGCTCTCCACTTTTTTGAGAATCGCAGATGCCCTTGGCCTCCGCTTTTCCTTGGTATTGGGGTAGAATTTTAGTGACGATAAAGGTTCAAGTTTCGGATTTGGAAATTATGCTTATCGTCTCCGAAGGGGGCCAATGTGCATAACCGCAGGTTCCCTTCGGTCACCCGCGGTTATGCAGAGTTTCTTGCTTAGGCAAGTGGCAGAGCCGAGCGCCCTCCTTTGGGGACATGCCACACCCTAATGAATATTGTCTCTGGTAGGGGCATTTTCGTGCAAAATCTAAATTCTGAACCCGTCATTTGCGACATTTTTATGTCTTCAAATGCAAACGTTTGCGCATCCGTCCCTCCATGTTTTGCTCGGCTGTGCGTCCCGTATAGGGCCGATTGTTTGTAACTTCGCAAATACCTGTAAACCGGTCTTGTAGAAGACGCACTATCCGAGAAAAACAACATTATACGCATAACAATGAAAAAACGCTACTACACCTTCGTTCTTTCCCTCCTTGTCGCACTCACCGCCGCCGCACAGGGATGGCCCTCCCAGTACCGGGGCGTCATGCTCCAGGGCTTCTATTGGGACAGTTTCAACGACACTCAGTGGACCAACCTTGAGTCGCAGGCCGACGAACTGTCCGAGTTTTTCCAGCTCGTCTGGGTACCGCAGAGCGGCAAGAGCGCTGCCAGTCCGTCGATGGGCTACGATGACATCTACTGGTTCACCGACTACACCAGCAGTTTCGGCAATGAGCAGCAACTCCGCTCCATGATCAAGACCTTCCGCTCGAAAGGTATCGGCACCATCGCCGACGTGGTCATCAACCACCGCTCGTCGCTCGACGGCAAGTGGATGTCGTTCCCCGAAGAGACCTACAAGGGTGTCACCTACCGTATGCTGCCCTCCGACATCTGCAGCAACGACGACAGCGGCAAGACCGCTGCCCAGGCTGAGGTGAAACCGACGGGAGCCGCCGACTCCGGCGAGGATTTCGACGGTGCGCGCGACCTCGACCACTCCAGCGCCAACGTGCAGACCATGGTCAAGGCTTACCTCGACTTCCTGCTCAACGACCTTGGCTATGCCGGATTCCGTTATGACATGGTCAAGGGATATGCCCCCAAGTACACCGCCCTCTACAATGCCGCCGCCCAGCCCACCTACTCCGTAGGCGAATATTGGGACGGCAATGCCAGCAACCTCGCCACATGGGTCAACGGCACCAAGTCTGGCGATGTGGTGCAGTCGGCCGCCTTCGACTTCGCCATGAAGTACAACCTGCGCGACTGCTGCAATGCCGGCACCAACTGGTCGCTGCTCGGCAACTCAAGCCTGGCCTCCAATCTGACCCTGCGCCGCTATGCCGTCACCTTTGTCGACAACCACGACACCTACAACCGCGGCAACGACAGTGAGACCAAGTCAAATATACTGGCCGCCAACGCCTTCATCCTCGCCTTCCCCGGCACACCCTGCATCTTCCTGCCTCACTGGAAGACCTACAAGCAGACCATCAAGCAGATGATCTATGCCCGCCAGCTCGCCGGCATACACAACGAGAGCACTTTCAGCAATCTCGTCAAGAAGACCTCACAGTATGCCATCCGCGTGAGCGGTGCCGACGGTGCCAGCGTCATCGTCCTTATGGGTGACACCGCATGGCCCACCACCGCCACGGCCTCCGACTATTTCGCCGTCGCCACGGGCGAACACTTCGCCTACTATGTGTCGCGCAACGTAGAGTCGGCTTGGACCGACCTGCCCTCGGGCACCTACGAGAACGGACAGACCGTCACCCTCCGTGCCATCTCTGCCACCAGCGGCGCACGCCTCGTCTACACCACCGACGGCTCCGCTCCCACAGCCTCGTCTGCACAGGTGGCTGACGGCACCTCCATCACCGTCGGTGAGGGCACGACCACACTGCGCGTAGCCCTGCTCAAGGACGGCAAGGTGAGCGGCGAAATCACCCGTACCTATGAGGTGAAAGCCTTCACCCCCCATGACATCACCGTCTATGTCAATGCCGACAAGACCGGATGGAGCACGCTCAACTTCTGGGCATGGGATGCCGACGGCAACAACCTCTGCACCAACAAGACCTGGCCCGGCGACCGCAACACCGCCACCGTCACCCTCGGCGGCAAGACCTGGCACCATGCCGACTACCACATCAAGTCGTCGACGGATGCCGTCAACTTCGTCTTCAGCACCGCTTCCGGTTCTCCGCAGACCGTCGACGTGGTGGGCATCACCGAAACCAGTTTCCTTGAGATTTCCTCGTCGATGACCAGCGGCAAGTATCAGGTAGACAACGTGACCGACGAGTACGCCACCGGCATCTCCGACATCACCTCCGACACCGACCCCTATGCCACCGCACCCACCCGCGTCGTCGCTCCCGACGGCCGCACCCTCCGCACCTACGCCACCCGTGTGTCCACCGCCGATGCCCTCAGCGGATTGCCCAAGGGCATGTATGTGGTCAACGGCAAGAAGGTGGTGAAGTAGGAACATCACAGACAGCGAGTCCCGCAGGGGATTGTCGCAAAACAATGAGTCCCGTAGGAGAATTCCGCAAGCGACGAGTCCCGTAGGGACGACAGAGTATAGGATAGGGGTTTACCCCTATCTCAATCGGTTGTATCAAAACATTGCCCCTGTAGGGGGCGCATAATTCAATATTTTCGTAATGGTTGAAATATGCGCCCCCTACAGGGGCAATTTATTGGGCATAAACGAAAAAACGTAGGGGTAACCCCCTACGCTATACTCTGTCGTCCCTACGGGACTCGCTATTTGCGAACTCCATCATTGTGACTCGCTGTTTGCGAACTCCCTATGGGACTCGTCGTTTATTTTGCGATGAGGCTGACGGCGAATCCGCCTCCGCGTGCCTGTGTGATCTT
>CAVFEZ010000106.1:0-3588 GCA_963621665.1 Akkermansia muciniphila
TAAAGGTACTCACTTTTGCTAATGTGGCAAAAGAATTGCGCTTCTTTTTTTGTTTCTATGAATTATTCAGGCTAAATATAAATTTAAAAATGCGTGGAATTTATAGAACACGCCTCAATGGAAACGGATGTTCTTGCGCTTGTATTTGTACGCTTTGTTGAATCGGTACTTGCCTGACGTGACGGTCTCTATGTCGAGGCGTTTGTAGACGATGTCGTAGCCGTCGTGCGCCCCGTTCTCCTCATAGAGAAATCCCAGGGTGTTGTCTTTCTGCCACGTCCATGTGCTGTAGGCCGATGAGGTGGTGCTCACTTGATAGAAGCCGTCCCAGTCGCGGGCCAGGTTTTGCGTTGTGGCGTAGGTCTGCGCATCGGTCAGGTCTTTGTAGAAGATGGAGACGTTGGTACGGCCCTTGGTGGGGAGCGACTGGAGTACGATGAAGGTCTTTGCGCCGTCTTTCTTGCGGATGACGGGGATAATCTGTATCTCGCCGTTGCAGCCGTTGTCGGCTGTCAGTCCGCCGACCTCTGCGTTCGACAGGGCGGGCTGTGACCAGTGTCCGCTCACGCCGTCGTTGGCGGTGAACGTATAGATATTGTAGCGTCGTCCCTGCGGGCAACGGCTGGAGATGACCACATTGCCGTCGGGCAGTTCCTCTACTTTGGGCTCGTCGCCACCGGGAACGGGACTGGCGCCTGTTCCGCCGAGGAAGTCCCATGTCTGGCCGAAGTCGTCGGAGTAGAATACCCAGTTTTCGGTGTTGCCGCCGCCCTGCTGGGTAGAACCGGCGCAGTAGAGCCGGTAATACTTGTCTTTCTTGATGTAGTGGCTTTGGTGTATCTTTCCCGAGCCGATGAAGAAACCCTGTACGGGGTGTCCGGCGGCGGCGAGCGGCGCGTAGACGAAGGCGGAGTCGATGTATGCCGGTTCGCTCCACGTCAGTCCGTTGTCGTCCGAATACCAGCGGGCCCAGCCTTGGTGACGGTCGGAGGCGTCGAAGAAACCGGGAAATCCGGAGCAGGACATGATCATCATGCGTGCGCTCTCACGGTCGCCCACAATGCAGGGGTCGCCGTAGGCCGACTTGTCATGACGCCATGTGCTGACGTTGCCGTCGCCCTGGAACTGCGGCGGGCTGGTCACTTCGCCCCATGTGTGTCCGTTGTCGTGTGAGATGCGCAGGTGCAGGTCTACACGTCCGCTGCCGATGTCGGCCTTGCTGTAGCGGTAGTCGGCCACGGCTACGATATTGCCGTTGCGTGCCGTGCCGATGGCGGGGATGCGGTAGGGTACGTTTCCGTTTTCAAATACTTTGAATTCTCGTTGGTCGGGTTCGGCGGCCTGTGCGGTCTGTCCGAAAGCCAGAAGGGCGGTCAACAAAAACAACAGGTTTTTCATATCAGGTTCTTGGGTTATAGGTGTGTCTGACGGTGGAAAGGACAGATACTTCCGGATGCTGTCCTATGCAAAAAGCAACGTCTGCCGAGGGTTGTCCTGTCTGGTCTGTCTTATAGAGACAGGCTGGCAACACTTCGGCAGACGTGTCATTTCCCGATAGCGGGAATATGGAGGGTCAGCCCCGAAGAAGGGGTGTGGTACGGGGCTGGTGGACTTATTCCTTTGTCGTGGTCTTGCGGGTAGTGGTGCGCTTGCTCTTCTTGCCCTTGTCGTCGGCCTCGGGTATTTCTACCTTCACCTTGGCCAGTTGCGGGTCGATCATGATACGGCCGCAGTACTCGCAGACGATGATCTTCTTGTGCATCTTGATGTCGAGCTGGCGCTGTGGCGGAATCTTGTTGAAGCAGCCGCCGCAGGCGTCGCGCTGCACGTAGACGATGCCGAGGCCGTTGCGGGCGTTCTTGCGGATGCGCTTGAAACTGGTCAGCAGTCGGGGCTCGATTCTGGTCTCGAGTTCCTTGGCCTTCTCCTTGAGCAGTTCTTCCTCCTCGCGGGTCTCCTGCATGATCTCGTCAAGCTCGCTCTTCTTCTCGGTGATGGCTATCTCGCGGTCCTTGATGACGGCTTCGGTGTGTTCGAGGTCGTGCTTTTTCTCTTCTACCTTGATGAGGGCTTCCTTGATCTTCTTGTTGCAGAGTTCGATTTCGAGGCTCTGAAACTCGATCTCCTTGGTGAGCGTGTCGTACTCGCGGTTGTTTTTCACCTCATCAAGCTGGCTCTTGTAGCGCTCTACGCTGGCTTGGGCGTCGGCGATCTCGCCTCTTTTCTGCGAGACGGCATACTCGAAGTCGGCAATCTCGTTCTGTATTTTCTCGACGCGGGTGTGCAGACCGGCAATCTCGTCTTCGAGGTCTTGCACCTCAAGGGGCAGCTCGCCTCTGAGTGCGCGTTTCTCGTCGATGCCCGACAATGTGGTCTGGAGTTGGTAGAGGGCGTCCAACTTCTCTTCAACTGATAATTCTGTAGGATCTTTCTTTGCCATAATGCTATGATCGTTGTTGTATTTTTGTCGTTCCAAGGGGTGTCTTGGGGTGTTCTGTGTGTACGGCCGGGTGTTCAGACGTAGACGATGGGGTTGGTATTGGTCTTGGCCGTGACGCATCTGACGCCGGGACATTCGCGGCTGATGATGTCGCGGAAGATCTCGGAGGTGTACTGCTCGCTTTGGTAGTGGCCCATGACGGCAATCTGTATGCGCTGGTCGAGCCCGAAGTATTCGTGGTAGTGCATCTCGCCGGTCACGAAGGCATCGGCTCCGGCCTTTAGCGCTTCTGACAGGAGAAATGCTCCGGCACCGCCGCAGATGGCCACGCGCCGTATGGGGCGCTGCAGGAGGGCGTTGCACTGCAGACAGGCTACGCCGAAGGTCGACTTGAGCATCTGCACGAAACTGTCCGCGCTCAGCGGGCTTGTGAAATTGCCTATCGTGCCGCTGCCGCACTTGATGCCGCCGACGGTGCGTGCGCCGATGAACTCCACGTCTGTGAGCCCCATCTTCCCGGCGATCCTATAGTTGACGCCGCCCTCGGCACTGTCCATGTTGGTGTGCATCGAGAGGATGGTGATGTCGTGGCGTATGGCCTTGGCGACGGCGCGCTGCACGGGGTCTTCCCCGCAGACTCTGGCGAGTTTGTGGAATATCAGCGGATGGTGTGACACGATGAGATTGCAGCCCTCGGCGATGGCCTCGTCGATGATGTCTTCGGTAACGTCCAGACACAATAATGCCCCTGATACTTCCGCCTCTGTCAGTCCTACTTGCAGGCCGGCATTGTCCCAGTCTTCCTGCAAAGGCAGAGGCGCGAAACGTTCAAGGGCTTCTTTGACTTCCTTTATGCTCATGCTTGTTTCAGCCTTTTTGTTCTAAAAAAATGTCTTTTTCTTCATCCCCGCAATTGAGTACTGACGGGGAAAAGTGCATGATACATACAAAATTACACATATTTCAGTACAACGGGATAAGGTCGGATGTTCTATTAGAATACTTTAACAAAATATTCGTCCGTATTGCGGAACTTTGTGAAGTCTTGCAATTTTGCTGCATGGTCAATGTTTGGTGGAGTGTCCAAATACAATTATTGGTGTCCGGTAAAAATATCGCAACTTGCGAGTCCCGTAGGGACGACAGAC
>CAVFEZ010000107.1:0-3365 GCA_963621665.1 Akkermansia muciniphila
CTCCGCCCGGAAATGTATCGCCTCGTGGCGAAAGCATTTTCCCGACTATGAAATAAAAGAGTGGAACGAGAGCAATTTCGATGTGGCGTGCATACCCTATATCCAACAGGCGTACAAGCACAAGAAATACGCTTTTGTCAGCGACTATGCCCGTTTTTACATTTTGTATCATCATGGCGGAGTTTACTTTGATACTGACGTGGAAGTGGTCAAGGATATGACAGATATCTTGAGGGGGGTAATTTCCTTGGCATGGAGGCATGTATGGTCAATCCCGGCTTAGGAATGGCCGCTGAGGCCAACGCGCCCCTTCTGAAAGAGATTATGGACTATTACGCCACGTTGCAATTTGCAGATGCTGAGGGCAATTTGCTGAATGATGGTACGGTGGTCAAACATGCCACCACCGTGTTGGAACGCCACGGTTATAGGCAGAATGGCGAACTGCAACAAGTCGCGGGATTTTGGATATACCCCAATGACTGGTTCAATCCGTTGGACGATGCCACCGGGCGACTGAACATCACCGCCAACACACGCAGCATACACTGGTATGCCAAGACGTGGTGCGAGAACTATGGGCCGCTGCGCAAGTGGACCATGCGCTATCTGCACCGCATTTTCGGGCTTGACTTTTTTGCCCGACTGAGAAAACTATTTTATATATAGTACTTACCTTTAGAATAAGTTTCAGGTAATGTCTGATTTCTATTTCGGTCCGCTTTTCCTATACATCACTAGCCTTATGGCGATGATTGTAGCCATCCGCTATATTTCGTCGCCCGACAACTACAAGATCAAGGAGGAGAAGGACAATATACTGTTGCCCATACTCTTTGCCGCCATCCTCTCGTTTTGGATGGCCAACCGTCCGTTGAACTCCCCAGCCTACGGCGATACGGGAGCCTACGCCGGCAATTACATGTCTACCGACCCATACGCGGTGAAGTTCGACTGGAAGAGCGAGTGGTTCTGGCAGTGGATATGTGTGGCGTGCAAGATGATGAATCTCGATGTGGTGGGCTATTTCACCGTCATCTATGTCATCTATGTCTTTTCGGCATTAGGGTGCGTGAAGATATTGATGCCCAACAAGACCCTGCTGGGCATGATATTCGTATTGACGTCCTTGTCCTATTACACCTATGGTATCAACGGCATCCGCAACGGTTCGGCTTGCCACATGGTGTTGCTGGGCTTCGCCTTGATGCTGAAGGGCAGGGCACTTTTTTGGCCCGGGGCGGGACTGTGTCTGCTGGCGTTCGGTATTCACCGAAGCACCATGCTGCCCATCGCTGCCTTTGTGGCAGGGCGATTCTTTGTGCGCGATGCCCGCTATGCCGTGTATTTCTGGTTGCTCTCCATTCCCGTGTCGCTCGTGGCGGGAGGTGCCGTCACCTCGTTCTTCGGCAGTTTGGGCTTCGACGAACGAATGTCAGGCTATTCCGACACAAGAAACGATATGTCGGGCTTCTCCCACTCGGGTTTCCGCTGGGACTTCCTCTTCTATAGTATGTGGCCCGTGGTGATGACGTGGGTGAACTGCGTGAAGCGCAAGTGCTATGACAACTGGTACCGTGTACTCTCCGTCACCTACTGCTTGGCCAACGCCTTCTGGGTGATGGTCATCCGCGCCTCGTTCAGCAACCGCTTCGCCTACCTCTCGTGGTTCATCTATCCCATCATCATCGCCTACCCATTGGTGAACATCGACACGTGGGAAGACCAGGACCGCAAGACGGGATACATACTCTTGGCTTATGCAGGGTTTACGTTTTTGATGAGTACGGTGTATTGGGGGTGATGAGGATGTTGTTGTGCTGACCTTACAGGCCAGCCGACATCCCAATCCATTAAACCCAGGGTGGCGTCCGTCGCTGCGCTTCGGACTTACCCTGGGCTGGTTTGTGTTGCCCTTTCAGGGCAGGGGCATGCAAACTTTTAATAATAATCTATCTGCCCTATCGGGGCATTGACATATACCCATGAAAATATTGCATATCATAACAACCCTTGAGATGGGAGGGGCAGAGAAACTGGTGGTAGATATGCTGCCAAGGCTCCGCGACAAGGGTTGTGATGTGGAACTCCTCATCTTGTCGGGCAAGAAGACTCCGCTATATAGCACTCTTGAGCAGACGGGAGTAAAGATACATCATTTCGGTGAGCAGACGCGGGTATATGACCCCAGAAACATACTGAGGCTGGTGTTCTTTTTGAAGAAACACCATTATGACATTGTCCACACCCACAACACGGCTTCACAGATGTTTGCCGCTATCGCACGAGTGTTATGCTCTGTCGTGCTCTGCACGACAGAACATAACACTTCCAATCGCAGACGCAATTGGAAGTGGTATAAGCCGATTGACCGCTGGATGTATAGGCAATATAAGAAAGTGATATGCATCAGCGACTCCACAGAGAGCAATCTGCGCAACTTTATCGGCGATTGGTCTGACAAGGTGTGCACCATATACAATGGTATCGACGTGGAGTTGTATGCCAATGCTTTGCCTTTGGAAAAGATAAAAATTACCCCCCCCCCCAGGGTGGTGGCGATGGTAGCGGGGTTTCGCTATCAGAAAGACCAAGAGACCGTTATACGGTCGTTGCGGCATTTGCCTGACAACGTGGAACTGTGGTTGGTGGGCGATGGCTTCCGACGTCCTGTTGTGGAACAGTGTATCATAGACTGCGCTTTGGAAAACAGGGTACGCTTGCTTGGCGTGCGTCGTGATGTTCCGGCGATATTGAAGAGTGTCGATGTCGTGGTGCAGTCGAGCCACTGGGAAGGTTTCGGACTGGCAGCAGCCGAGGCTATGGCAGCGGGGAAGCCCGTCGTGGCAAGCGACGTGGAGGGGTTGTCGCAGGTGGTGGAAGGTGCAGGTCTGCTATTCCCTTTGGGAGATGACAAGGCGCTCTCTGATATCATCGGGCATCTGTTGTCTGACAGCGGTTTCTATGCTTCCGTTGCGCAAAAGTGCCAGCAGCGGGCCCGCGGGTTTGATATCTCCAAGACCGTAGACCGCTATTTGGCAGTCTACAACGAAATCATCAAAAAGAAAGAATCATGAAAACCCTTACCATATTCACCCCCACCTACAACCGTGCCCACACGCTGGGCAGGGTGTATGACAGTCTGCGCCAGCAGACGAGTGACGACTTCGAGTGGCTCGTGGTGGACGACGGCAGCACCGACGGCACACGGGCGATGGTGGAGGCGTGGCAGAAGGAGGCACCGTTCACTCTACATTATATCTATAAGGAGAACGGCGGACTCTACACGGGCTACAACACCGCCTACCTCACCATCGAGACCGAACTCAACGTGTGCATCGACTCCGACGACTTCATGCCGCCCA
>CAVFEZ010000108.1:0-3044 GCA_963621665.1 Akkermansia muciniphila
TAATGGTATGCCGACATAGGGAGATTCAATATAGGGCGGGTTTTTCAGTGCCCTCGATCCTATCCCAGGGTGAGGACCGAGCGTAGCGAGGGACGTCGCTCGGCTTTGCCGCTTGCTTGCAAGAATCCTGGGTAAACGGTCGGTTCTCAAGACTGGCCTGTAAGGTCAGCACAGCCAATATGTTGTTGTGCTGACCTTACAGGCCAGCCGTTCTGTGCGTACACGAAAACCCAGGGTTACACCGCTTCACTACGTTCCGCGGTTCACCCTGGGCTACGATCGCGTCGCCCTTTCAGGGCTTTAATTGTTGATTTTCCCTTGAGAATCAAATAATTGCAAATTTAAACCATTATAAAACTCCACAATCTTTTTAATCTGGTTCTGAGTCCCCTACCCTTTCACATGACTGAGGAAGTCGCGCAGACGCGGCGAGCGGGGACGGGAGAAGATGTCGTCCGGGGTGCCTTCCTCGGCGATGTGTCCGCCGTCGAAGAAGAGGACGCGCGTGGCCACATCGCGGGCGAAGGCCATCTCGTGGGTGACGACGACCATGGTCATGCCGCCGGCGGCCACCTCGCGCATGAGGGCGAGCACCTCGCCTACCATCTCGGGGTCGAGGGCGGAGGTGGGTTCGTCGAAGAGCATCACGTCGGGCTGCATGGCGAGGGCGCGGGCAATGGCGACACGCTGTTTTTGTCCGCCGGAGAGCCGCGTGGGATAAAGGTCGGCCTTGTCGGCCAGACCGATACGGCCGAGCAGCGTTTCGGCGCGGGCGTTGGCCTCGTCGGGGGTGAGCAGCCCGAGCGTTGTCGGGGCAAGGGTGATGTTGCGGCGGATGGTCATGTTGGGGAAGAGGTTGAACTGCTGGAAGACCATACCGATGCGCCGCCGTATGAGGTCGACATCGGTATCGTCGGAGGTGATGTCGGTACCTTCGAAGTAGATATGGCCGGAGGTGGGTTCCTCAAGCAGATTGAGCGAGCGCAGGAAGGTGCTTTTGCCGCAACCCGACGGACCGATGATAGCGACCACCTCGCCCCGGGAGACGGTGGTGTTGATATCGCGCAGGACGGCGTTGGTGCCGAACGATTTGGAGAGATGCTCCACGCGGAGCAGTATGTTGCTATCTGTCATGCTTTGCGAGATGTTTTTCGAGCCGGTTGACGCCTGCGGCGAGTGCGGCCACGAGCAGGAAGTAGATGAGGGCCACGATGCCGAGCGGCATGATGGCGTCGTAGGTGAGCGAGCGGATGATGTCGCTGCCCTTGGTGAGGTCGGCCAGGCCGATATAACCGCTGATGGAGGTTTCCTTGAGCAGCGTGATGGTCTCGTTGCCGATGGCGGGCAGCACGTTGCGGAAGGCCTGGGGCAGGATGATGCGGGTGAGGGTGGCGGTGTGCGACAGTCCGAGGCTCCGTCCGGCCTCCATCTGTCCGCGGTCGACGGCCATGAGGCCCGACCGCACCACTTCGGCGAGGTAGGCCGAGGAGTTGATGCCGAAGGCGATGACGGCCACGAACACCTTGCTCACGTCGGCCGAAGCGAAGACTACATAGTAGATGATGAGCAGTTGCACCATCGTCGGCGTGCCGCGGATGACCATCAGATAGAAACGGCAGACGGCATTGAGCACGGTCAGCGCACCTGTAGTGTCGTGGGTGAAGCGCACAACAGCGATGGCGGTACCCAGGACGAGGGAGATGAGCATGGCGAAAAAGGCGATGACGAGCGTGTTGCCCAGTCCGGCGAGGAGGTAGAGGTAGCGTGAGTCGGTGATGAAATTGGTGCGGAACTTCTCCACAAATCCCTGTTCACCGATGGTGGTGGCAGTGGTGGAGGCCACGACAATCATCTGCCGGGTGGTGGCGTAGGGAACGGAGAAGGTGACGTTGCGGGCGCGGTCGGGCGTGACGGTGAGTCCGGCGGCACCGATATCGGCCTTGCCGGTCTGCACGGAGGTGATGACGGCATCAAACTCCATGTCTTCTACGCTGACGGCCATGCCCAGACGGTCGGCTACGGCACGCACGATGTCGATGTCGATGCCTACGATCTGTCCGCCGTCGTAATACTCGTAGGGACGGAAGGTGGCATTGGTGGCCACGGTGAGTGACGCTCCCTTGGTGTGCTTCGGGGTGTAGGCCACGGACTGGCCGTCGCGCAGATGGCGCACGACGATGGTGTCGAGCGTACCGTCGGCCTGCAGTGCGGTGATGGCGGCATCTATACGGCGGGCCAGGCCGGTGCGTTCCTTGGCCACGCAGAGGGCATACTGCTCGGTGCCGTAGGCCTGGGGAAGGATGCGGAGGGTGGGGTTTTGGGCGACAAAGGCTTTGGCGGGCTGCTCGTCGACCACCACAGCATCGACCTTGCCTTGCAGAAGGGCTTGTATGGCGTCGGCCGACTTGGTGTAACGCTCCACGCGGGTGCCGCTGCCGTCAGACTCCATCGGCGATACGCGGGTGTCACCGATGGTACCGAGCTGCACGCCGATGACGGCTCCGCTGAGGTCGCCCTTGCCGGCCACCGCCTTGTGCTGGCGGCCGGGACAGGCCACGATGAGCAGCACGACGGCCACGGCAACCACGGCAAGCAGGATGACGGAAAGGTATTTCTGTTGTCTTTTGGTCATTTCGTATATGAATTTTTATGCAATAAACCGGCTGCAAAATTACATAAAAAAGGGGACCAAAAGGGTATATATCCCTGCATTTTACGTTACAATTGCATAAAATACAAGGATATACGATAAATATACAAAAATGGTGGCATCAGCAATGAACGGGGTTCTTTCGCAAGCGTGAGTCCCGTAGGGACGACATAGTGAAGGATAGGGGTTTACCCCTATCTTTTTTCACGCAAACCAATGTCGTCGCCCCTGTAGGGGGCGCATAATTCAACTCCCACAAAACATTGAAATATGCGCCCCTACAGGGGCTTTATTTGATACCATATTGGAAATGATAGGGGTAAACCCCTATCCTATACTGAGGGCACTGAAAAACCCGCCCTATATTGAATCTCCCTATGTCGGCATACCATTA
>CAVFEZ010000109.1:0-2905 GCA_963621665.1 Akkermansia muciniphila
CGTACGTACGGTGCAATGAGAGGTGCTAGGGGAGTAATCCCCTACATCTACTCTATTACATATAATAATATAGTAAATGTCATTTTTGGGATAATTTAAAAATTTGTATAGACTCATGATTATAACAATTGCTCGCCAGTGTGGTTGTGGAGCTGTTCATGTAGGCAAACTGCTGGCAAAAAAATATGGTATTCCTTTTTATACCAGAAAAAACTTGTTGGAAATGGCCAATGAGCGTGGAGTGCTTGATGAAATGGAGGCTTTTTTCGATGAGCGTCCTGTTGACGAATTGTTGTTTGCCATGTCTTCGTTTGGGGAGAATCGTCGTGATTTGACAGAAAAACCGCTTCGTATTTTAGCCGATATGATTGGTGATGAGAATTGTATTATCATCGGTCGTTGTGGAAACTATATTTTCAGAGAGCGCAAAGATTTGGTGTCTGTTTTCTTGAAAGGATCGATGGAGCATCGTGTCGCTGATATTCAACAAGAGGAAAACTTACCGTATGAGGATGCCAAGGAGTTTGTCGAGCATGTGGAAGATTGTCGCATCGCCTATCATAAGTATTATACAGGGTTGACTTGGGGTGATGCCAATGATTATGATATCTGCTTGGATTGTAGTAGGTTAGGTATGGATGAGACTGCCGGTCTCATCGAAATGTATGTTGAAAAAGTCGGGCTTTAACCATATTGATCATGAAATATCTTCTTCAGTTTTTAGTTATCATAGCTTTCTCGTTTTTGGGAGAACTTCTGCATTATTGTCTGCCGTTGCCGATTCCTGCGAGTATTTATGGTATCGTATTGTTGTTTGTGGCTTTGGAATTGAAATGGGTGAAGGTGAAAGACATCCGTGAGACTAGTAGTTTCTTGATAGCGGTGATGCCTGTTATGTTTATACCTGCTGCCGTGGGATTGATAGATTCCTATAAGTCGATAGGTAACTCTTGGGTTGCTTATATCGTGGTGACCGTTTTGAGCACATTCATTGTGATGGGAGTATCTGGATATATCACTCAGTTGGTGATTCGTAGCGCGAAAGGACAGGATAATGGCAAAAAGGGAAAAGCATAGAGGAAAAAGAATAGAGAAGGGGGGAGGAATAGAGAAAAAAGATTATAAAATTAAGGGAGAATAAGAAAATGTCTTTATTTCAAGATTCAGTGTTCTTTGGGGTGTTGGTTAGTTTGGCCTCCTATGGTATCGGTTTGTTTCTGAAACTCAAGACGGGATGGTCGCTCATGAATCCACTCTTGATATCTATCATATTGGTTATCTGTGCGTTGTTACTAACGGGTGTTAGTTATTCTACATATAGCGCAGGAGCCAATTTTATCAGTTATTTGTTGACGCCAGCCACGATTTGTTTGGCGGTTCCTTTGTATCAGCAAGTGGAACTCTTGAAGAAAAATTATCGTGCTGTACTTTTGGGAATTGTTTCCGGCGTGTTGGCAAGTTTGTGCTCTGTTTTGATTTTGGCATTGTTGTTTCATTTCGACCATGCGGCATACGTCACTTTCCTGCCCAAGTCTATCACGACGGCTATAGGTATTGGCATATCTGAAGAGTTGGGCGGTCATGTCTCTGTTTCCGTAGTGGTTATTATCGTAACAGGTGTCTTGGGTAATATTTTTGCAGAGAAGTTCTTGGCTCTCCTTCGTATCAAGGAGCCGATAGCCAAGGGCATTGCCATCGGTTGTTCTGCTCATGCCTTGGGTACTGCCAGGGCGATGGAGATGGGTACGATAGAAGGAGCCATGAGCAGTCTCTCCATCGTGGTTTGTGGTGTGATGACTGTTGTCGGGGCTTCTATCTTTGCTCTTTTCATGTAGTTTTGGCTTGTGTTTCTAAAATCATACTAAAAAGAGGTAATATTATTTTGCTGTTTGCCAAAATAATATTACCTCTTTGTTTTTCTCACTATTGGCAAGGGCGTTGGCTTGCTTGCGGGCCTCGTCCGGATTTTTCCTTCTCGCTTTAGGGAAAGTCCTACGCCCGTTTATGTTTTTTTCCCTTGTCGCGATGGCAAAATACGCCTATCTTTGCATCATCAAAAGTCGTGAAGGCTTCTTGCAAGATGAAGTGAAACGACAGATGACAAACAAGAGTATAACCCCATTAAATCATTGACGATTATGAAACGCACATTATTGGCAATCGTGGCAACAGTGTTGATGACAACCACAATCAATGCTCAGAGACTGACAGATATCATGGCCGAGGCTCGTTTTATCACCGACAAGATGGCGGTGGAGCTTGGTCTCACCAATGTTCAGCGCGACAATATCATGAACCTCAACTTCGCCTACCTCGACGGCATCTATAGCTATCGCGACATCGAGTCTCATGGTTGGAAGAAACGCAACAGGGAGATAAGGTCCTTGCTCAGCACCGCGCAATGGAGGAAGTTTAAGGATTGCTACTACTTTTACCGTCCCATCGGATGGCGCGACAATGCCTACGTTCACAACATCTATAGCAAGTATCCTCGCAATGGTCGCCCCACGCCTCCTCCTCCGGGCCTCGACCATGGAAAGGGCAAGCAGCCTCGTCCCGACTGCGACTTTGGTCAGCCAAGGAAGCCAAGCCTTGACAACGGCAAGCGAGAGTTCGACAACAACTCGCCAGAGGCTATCAAGATGAGGAAAGAGATGCGACGCGGCAATCGATTTGCAAGATAAGCCTTGAGAATACGACGCTTGTTTTTTCATACCTTACGTAGAAAAAAGGCTCGACTGGAAAACTCCAGCCGGGCCTTTGATAATTTATTGCTCAATTTTCTACTTTCAAATGCTTAGCCAAACAAAAATTAGTTGTAAATTTGCAGCACAATTGCAACATATATATTAAAGAAAAGAAAGGAAGGAAGAATATGACACTGCAAGACGACAATTACATCCGA
>CAVFEZ010000110.1:0-2813 GCA_963621665.1 Akkermansia muciniphila
TCCTCTACAAGCGCGGCGACATGTCCGACTGGGCGCAGTTCTGCAACATCTTCGGCATGCCCATCCGTGAGTACACCTACGATGCCGGCGATGAGCAGGCGCGCCGCCGACTCCTTGCCGATGCGCGCAATCAGGGGGCAAACGCTGTCTACATCCACCCCAAGGACTCTGAACTGTCGCTCATCGAGGCGGGCAACAAGTCGGGTTCATCCGACCTCTACAAGGCTTTTGCCGACTATTGGGACTCCAAGATTTCTATCCGGGTCCTTGGCAACACCCTCACCACCGACACGCAGGACACGGGCACGCAGGCCCTCGGCACCGTGCACAAGGAAGAGGAAGACGACATGAACGCCGACGACCGCGAATTCATCCTCAACATCCTCAACTACGACATGCAGCCCATATTCGCCGCCCTCGGCTTCGATACCGCCGGTGGCGAGTTCATCTATGCGCGCAAGGACCGGCTCGACCCCACCACCAACCTCCAGATTGTGCAGGGGCTTCACAATATCGGCCTCCCCATGGATGATGACTGGCTCTACGAGACCTTCTCCATTCAAAAACCCGAAAACTACGACGAAATCAAGGCACAGCGCGAAGCCGAGCGCGCTGCTCTCCAACAGGCACTCAACGCGCCCATGAGCGGCGAGCATGATGAAAACAACAAGGAAAACCACGCTTCTGAACGTTCTTCAAACACCGTTCAAAAATCATTAAAGAATCGTTTGAGCCGTTTTTTCTCCCTCGCCCCTACTACAGGGGCGGACACCGACTTCTGATTGACCGACTCTACTACGGCCACTCCTGTCCCTGCTGCGAGCCTCACGCCCCGGGGTTCACCGCTCAGGTGGGCGTGTCCCTCTCCGTCATCGATGCCTTCCTTCGCAAGGTGCATGGCGGCTTCGACACCATGTCATCTATCGAGCAGGGCATCTGGCGCGAAATCCTCTCGCATATCAATGAGGCTACCGTCAACGGATTGCTCGAGGCCAAGGCCGTGCCTACCCACAACGAGGCGTTCCTTTCGGCCCTCCGCCACTCCAACGAGGTCTTTGCCGCCTTCAAGGTGCATGCCCTCCAACAAGAGGTGGCGGCCAAACTCCTCACGCCCGACGGCAGTCTCAAGTCCTTTGCCGAGTTCCGCCGCGATGTCGAGGGCATCACCTCACACCAGTGCGGAGCATGGTTGCAGACCGAGTACGACACCGCTGTCATACGGGCACACAACGCCGCCGACTGGCAGGTCTTCGAGGCCAACCGCGACATCATGCCCAACCTCCGATGGCTGCCCACCACCGCTGCCGAACCGGAAGCGGGACACCGCGCCTACTGGGTCGCACGGCTCAACCTCCCTATGGACGACCCCTTCTGGCAGCATCACCACCCCGGCGACCACTGGAACTGCAAATGCTCACTTGAGCAGAACAACGACCCCGTCTGCCGACCCTCCGACATCCCGGCCGACACGCCACAGCCAGGACTCGACAATAACCCCGGGAAAGACGGACACACCTTCTCCGACAACCACCCATACTTCCCCAAAGGATGCACCTCATGCCCCTTCAACAAAGGGGTAAAAAACATCGCTCGGGCAGCATTCCGAAACGAGAAGAAACACTGCTACCAGTGCAGCAAAATCAACAACGTTATTGCCGGCGCAACACAGACCACCGATTTACGCAAGGCGCAAAGTGCGGCTAAAGGATATATCGCTGAATACAAAAAGAGCATAGACCCGTACAAGGGTCTCGTCGTTGAAGGGAAAGAATTTGCCACAGGCTCTTTAACCATCCTGCGGAGGTCATTGAGCGATGTGTTTGAACACAATCCGGAAGACATAAAGTTGATGAACTGGCTGTCAGATTTCAACACTGGCAAAATCTCTGGATGGGAATATAGAGGCTGGGCGGAAAACAGGCCATATCCGCCGACACATCCCAAGTACAACCCCAAAAAGCCGAATGTCAAAAAGCATAAGGAAACCGAATACTTCACTTATTACTCATTCGAAATTGATGGTGTAACTTATTGGGCCAATGTAAAAGTTCACAAGAATTATGGCAAAGAAGTACTTTATACTATTGAAGGCAAAAAACCGGATGACTTGATTCCCGGCAAGCATCCATAAAAAAAAGATGGCAGAATGCGCTAACCACGGGTCCATGCCCTTTGTGGCCGTTTTCCTCTACCATCTTCTTTTGGCAAAGATACAAACAATAATTAAACCCGCAAACATTATGGCAAAGAAAAATACGACTGGCAAAAAACTCGTTGAAAAACCGCCAAAGGCCGTCGACAACTGCACCACTCCGCCGCCCGTCTACGACGCGGTACTCGCATGGGCGAAGCAGCACCTCAACATCGCCGGCCGCCCCATTGTCCGGCCCTTCTGCCCGGGCGGCAACTACAAACGCTTCGACTATCCCGAAGACTGCATAGTTGTCGACAACCCGCCGTTCTCTATCTTTGCGAAAATCGTCGACTTCTATATCGATCGTGGTATCTCGTTCCTGCTCTTCGCCCCCGCACTGATGCCCATCCGACCCGGCTGCACCTACATAGGATGCGGAATGCCCATTACCTATGAGAGTGGTGATGTTGTCAATACCTCGTTCGTCACCAATATGCTCGGCGACCTTATCTGTTTGGACGACACCGACTTCTACACAATGGTCAGGGAAGCCGACAAACTCACGCAAAAGCAGCATAAAGAAGCAAAGAAATTATGGACTTAAAACCCTAAAAACAACCCATCATGGACCAATACCGACAACTCCGCGATTCCATCGCGTCCCTCATCCCACAGCGTG
>CAVFEZ010000111.1:0-2651 GCA_963621665.1 Akkermansia muciniphila
TAGAATGCCTGCCTGTCACGCAGGAGGTCACGGGTTCGAGTCCCGTACGCACCGCGCAAAGAGAGAAGAAGCCAAAAGGTTTCTTCTTTTTTTTGTATGTATCCGTCACAAATTTGACATGATAAGGGCGGGTTCTGAAAAAACATCAAAGGTGTTTGTTTGGAACCCGCCCTTATTATATCAGATAAAAATGTATTTCAGTACGAACAGCACTGCGAGTACGCACATTGTGGCATTCAGTTTCTTGAACTGTCCGCAGATGGCATTGATGGCCACGTAACTGATGACGCCGCAGAGAATGCCGTCGGAGATGCTGTAGGCCAGGGGCATCATGATGATGGTGATGAAGGCGGGTATCGCTTCGGAGTAGTTCTCCAGGTCGATGTCCTTGATGGGGCTGAGCATGTACAGACCGACGATGACCAGCACGGGCGTGGTGGCAGCCGCAGGGATGGCCAGGAAGATGGGGGCGAAGAACATGGCGATGAGGAAGCAGGCGGCGGTGGTGGCGGCCGTCACTCCGGTGCGTCCGCCCTGGGCCACTCCGCTGGCACTTTCCACATAGGTGGTCGTGGTGCTGGTGCCGAACATGGCGCCGGCTACGGTGGCGATGGCATCGGCCATGAAAGCGCGGTTGAGCCCGGGTATGGTACCGTCCTTGCGCAACATTCCTGCCTTGGTGCATACGCCGACAAGGGTGCCGATAGTGTCGAACATATCGACAAAGAGGAAGGTGAAGACGATGACGACCATGTCGATCGTGAAGATGTTGTGCCACTCAAACTGGCAGAAGATTGGGGCGATGCTCGGTGGGGTGTCTATTACGCCCGTCAACTTGGTCTGTCCTAAAGGTATGCCGATGAGCGCTGTGATGAGGATACCCAGTAGCAGGTTGCCCGGCACTTTCTTGACGACTAGGATACCTGTGACGATGATACCGATCACACCGAGTAGGGCAGAGCCTTCGGTCAACTTGCCGATACTCACGAGAGTGGCTGAGTTGGCCACGATGATGCCGGCATTCTTCAGTCCGATGAAGGCGATGAACAGTCCGATGCCGGCTCCGATGGCCCGCTTGAGCGATGCAGGTATGGCATCGACAATGAGCGTACGTATCTTGCTGACGGTGAGCAGTATGAAGATGATTCCCTCAATGAGGATGGCAGTCAGGGCGAACTGCCATGTGTAGCCCATCGTCATGCAGACCGTGAAGACAAAGAAGGCGTTGAGTCCCATGCCGGGTGCCAGACCGAAGGGCTTCTTGGCGTAGACGGCCATGATGAGCGTACCGACAACGGCGGCAAGAGCAGTGGCGGTGAAGACGGCGTTGGTGTCCATGCCTTGTCCGGCGAGGTTGGCAAAGACTGAGGGATTGACGGCGAGAATGTACGCCATGGTGAGGAAGGTGGTGATGCCGGCGGCCACCTCCGTCTTGAGTTTGTGTTGTGCCGGATCGAAACCGAACAACGTTTTCAGCAGATTTTTCATTTCTATTCTTTTTCTATTTTTTTTAGGCTGAATTTCAGTGAGTCTTTTTGATGGTGCTAAGGGGTGTGCGTGCAGCGCGGAAGGTCAAAAGATCCATTTCGCACCGAGGCAGGGACGGCACTTGAACCCGCCTGTCGACCCGAAGTTGTTGCTCAGTTCGACCTCCGTACCCACGTTGAGGTTGTCGCAGCCGAAATGCTGCCCGATGTTGTACCACAACTGCGGTTCGGTGGTGAAGACGGTCTTCTTCATGTCGCACGAACCGTCCTCGCGGTAGTCTACGGCGTGGTCCTCCCACCAGAAATCGGCAAAGCCGTCAAAGGTGAGTCCCTTCAGACCGAAGATGTCCTTGCATGTCCATACGGCGGTCAGTTGCATGGGTATCTCGCTGTCGTGTCGGCGTATGGTCTTGTAGAGCGCCTTGAGGTTGAGCGTGTTGCGGTAGGTCTTGTCGTGCAGGAAGTAGTCTACGCCGAAGAGCCATGCGCTGTTGATGGGGTAACTGCGGGTGATGCCGCCGTCGTATTCCACTTGCAGACTCCATGCCTTCATCGGAGTGTTCTGCCAGAAGTTGAGACAGCGCGCTATCTCGAAGTAACTTCCGCCGGGCGCCAGGTTGGGCCCTTCGACGTGCTGGTTGTAGTTGAAGTCGTGGTCGACAAAGAAGTAGGTGTTGCCCCATTTGTCGGCTTTGAACATCTCGAGGGTGAGGGTGACAAACTTTCGGTCGCTGCCGAAGTCGTAGAACAGTTGGGCATTGGTCTGACCCTTTGCTGACAGAACGCTCGTCAGTAGGGACAGCACCAGCAGGGCCTTGGCGGCCAGATGACTTGTGTGCATACTTAGGTTTAGGTGAGTTGGAAAGTGTGGCATGAATAATGCTTTTTGCAAAAATACTTTAATTTTATGGATTCTCTATCTTGTTAAATGTTAATAAACCGCAATGTTTTGCCGCTTTATCCACATCGGATTTGTACAAGGCCTTTGTAGTGTCCGTACAAGGGCCTTGTAGCGACCGTACAAGGGCCTTGTAGCAATCGTACAAAGGCCTTGTAGAAAATGCGTATAGGCGGGTTCTATAAATTGTCTTTGATGGATTTTTGGATTTTAGCCGAGCAGATTTCACTTTCTTTCTGAAGGAGCATAGCGGGCTATGCGACTGA
>CAVFEZ010000112.1:0-2640 GCA_963621665.1 Akkermansia muciniphila
TAATGGTTAGGATACAAGATTCTCAATCTTGGCATAGGGGTTCGATTCCCCTATCCACTACCCCAAGAAGCAGTTCCGTGAGGAGCTGCTTTTTCGCTTTTAACGGTATCGAGTGAGGAAATGAGCGTGGCCTGTTTGGTTATTCGACCATGTTTGATATTCGTCAGATTCGTCAGATTCGTGGTTCCTTGAATGATGAGATAATTTTAACCACGAATCTGACGAATCTTTTATACTTGTCTCCATAAAACGACAAAACCCAGGGTGGGCCCTGGGTCGTTTGTCTTTTGGTTGAGAATACGCGGTATTCTCTGTGCTGTGGCATTTAAGCCTCAGCGGGAGCGGCCTCTGCAGCAGCAGCGGCTTCAGCCTCTGCCTTGGCGGCAGCCTCAGCAGCCTTCTTGTCGGCTACCTTCTTGGCGATCTCCTCGTTGATCTTCTTCTCGGCCTCAAGTTCCTTGAGCTCGGCTTCCTTTGCAGCCTTAGCCTCTTTCTCGCGTACAGCGTCGAGACCCTTCTGCTTGTCGGCCTTCCATGCGTCGAACTTGGTCTGGGCAGCAGCCTCGTCGAAAGCGCCCTTCTTCACACCGCCACGGAGGTGCTTCATCATGTAGACACCTTCGCCTTTGAGGATGTTGTGAACGGTAGCGGTAGGCTGTGCACCGGTCTCTACCCAGTAGAGAGCACGCTCAAAATTCAAATCTACAGTAGCAGGATTGGTGTTGGGGTTGTAAGTACCAATTTTTTCAGTGAAGCGACCATCACGTGGTGCTCTTGAGTCAGCGATGACGATACGATAGAAAGCGTAGCCTTTGCGGCCGCCACGCTGAAGTCTGATTTTTGTTGCCATTTTTTTGTATTTGTTTGGTTTGAACTATGCTGCCAACTCGTGACAGCGACTGCAAAATTACTGCTTTTTGGTCAAATATGCCCTGTTTGTATGCGCTTATTTCCTGATTTACGGATTGTTAACGTATGCGGACCCATTTGTCAGGGTTGTCCGACGGTATGGATGTGTTTGCTTTTCCATACCATAAACCATACAAGTGTGGCGAAGGCGCAGCCGATGCCGATGAGATACGACAGTTGCAGTCCGAAGTTGAAGCAGTATTTGTCGATGCAGAGGTAGGTCACGCATACGGCCACCATAAACATGCCCGGTATGACAGATACGAGATAGGGCTTGTGCTGTTTGGCCAGATAGATGGCAATGGTGAAGAAGGTGAAGATGGAGAAGGTCTGGTTGAACCAGGCGAAGTAGCGCCATAGGATGTCGAACTTGACAAACAGCAGGACAACGCTGATGGCAAATACCGGAAGACAGAGAAGGAAACGCTTGATGACCTTGTTTTGCTTGACCTTGAACATGTCGGCCAATATGAGGCGTGCGCAACGCAGGGCGGTGTCGCCGGTGGTGATGGGGGCGATGACGACACCGAGGATGGCGAGGATGGCACCGAACGAGCCGAGCCAACTGTTGCAGATCTTGTTGACGAAGATGGCGGGATTGATGGCGCCGCTCTCGTCGAGCATGGCGTTGTAGATTTTCTCGTAGGGCGTGCTGCCGGCCACATCGAGTTCGCCGGCAAACTGCAGGGCGGCTGCCGACCATATCAGTGCGATGATGCCTTCGGTGATCATCGCACCGTAGAATACGCGGCGGGCTTGGCTTTCGTTTTTGATGCAACGGGCCATCATGGGGCTCTGTGTGGCGTGGAAACCGCTGACGGCACCGCAGGCAATGGTGATGCACAGGCAGGGAAATACGGGCAGTCCGCCGCCTGGATAGTGGTTTTCAAAAGCGTCGGTGATCTCGGGTATCGGTGTGCCGCAATGGGTGATGACCCCGATGAAGATGCAGACGGCCATGAAGATGAGTATCACGCCGAATACCGGGTATATCTTGCCGATAATCTTGTTGATGGGCAGGGTAGCGGCAAGGAGGTAGTAGACAAAAATCACGACTACCCAGAAGAGATAGGTGTCGTCGGCTACAAGTCCGTTGGTCATGTTGGCCAACAGTCCGGCGGGGGTCTTGACAAACACGGCCACGACGAGTATCATCAGAAAGAGGGCGAGGTAGCGCTGTGTTCCGCGTGCAACACTGCCCATCTCGTCGCCGACAATCTCGGGCAGGGAGGCACCGTTGCGTTTGAGTGAAATCATGGCCGACATATAGTCGTGGGCTGCGCCGCCAAAGATGCAGCCCAGTACAATCCAGAAGTAGGCAGACGGACCGAACAGGATACCTTGTATCGTACCGAAGATGGGACCGGTGCCGGCAATGTTGAGAAACTGTATGAGAAACACTTTCCATGTGGGCATGGGTGTGTAGTCGACACCGTCCTGCATGGCGTAGCAAGGAGTGGTCTTGTTGGCATCAGGCTGCATGATACGCTCTACCACTTTGCCGTAGATGATGTATCCTAGAACAAGACAAATAACACTGACAATAAATGTGTACATGATGACTTTGTGATAAATTTCCGCAAAAGTACGCTTTTTTGTTGAAATTACAAAGAAATCGGTATGAATGTGTTATGGTTGACCGCCAGGAATCGAACCGGGGGCACAAGGCCAATTTATCCTGCATAATTCATAGAGCATCTTCAGCTTCAGATTTTTTTCGGTCCTTCTCAA
>CAVFEZ010000113.1:0-2350 GCA_963621665.1 Akkermansia muciniphila
TGTCGTCCCTACGGGACTCGCAAGTTGCGATATTTTTACCGGACACCAATATTTGCCTATACGCATAGGCTTGAGACCATGAAAACACCGGTCACAAGAAAAACAAGCAAGGCCTAAGATAGTATTCGGGCCGAAAGACTCGAGTATTCAAGGCCGAATACTGCTGTAGTTTGGCCCGAATACTGCAGTAGTTTGGCCCGAATACTACGGTATTCAAGGCCGAATACTGACGCAAAACGCTCCTATCCGTCAATTGATACGGAAGATATTCCAACCGTCAAAGGTATCTTCGGGTTCTATCTGAAAATAATGCTATCCGGTAAAGCATCGAAAGTAAAGAACACCCTACCCTACGGGACTCGCAGGTTGCGATATTTTTACCGGACACCAATACTAAAAAAGTCCGCTTGAGGGAATTCCCCAAGCGGACTTTGTGTATTTTCTTACAGTAGCCGACACTTATTTCTTGTCGTAGGCGTGCAGCGGATAGTCGATGGTGTAGTGCAGGCCGCGGCATTCCTTGCGCTCGATGGCCTGGCGGGTGATGAGATAGCCCACGTTGATCATGTTGCGCAGTTCGCAAAGGTCGCGGCTGATTTTCACGCGCTTGAAGAGGTTTTCGGTCTCTTCATAGAGCAGGTCGAGGCGGTCCCAGGCGCGCTTGAGACGCAGGTCGGAGCGGACAATGCCCACATAGTTGCTCATGCACTCGCCGACCTCCTTGACACTTTGCGTGATGAGCACTTTTTCCTCGTTGGTCATCGTACCCTCGTCATTCCATTCGGGTACCTGCTCGTTGAAGTCATACTCGTCGACGTGCTCAAGTGAGTGTCTGGCGGCAGCATCGGCGTAGACGACGGCCTCGATGAGCGAGTTGGAGGCCAGACGGTTGCCGCCGTGCAGTCCGGTGCAGGAACATTCGCCAAGCGCATACAGGCGGTCGATGGACGACTGGCCGTTGAGATCGACCTTGATGCCGCCGCACATATAGTGGGCTGCCGGACGCACGGGGATATAGTCCTTGGTGATGTCGATGCCGATAGACAGACACTTGGCGTAGATATTGGGGAAGTGGTGCTTGGTCTCCTCAGGGTCTTTGTGGGTGACATCGAGGCAGACATGGTCGAGACCGTGTATCTTCATCTCCTTGTCGATGGCGCGTGCCACGATATCGCGCGGAGCGAGCGACAGGCGCTCGTCGTATTTCTCCATGAATGACTCTCCGCCAGGCAGGCGCAAGATGCCGCCGTAGCCGCGCATGGCCTCGGTGATGAGGTAGGCCGGATGGGTCTCGCCCGGATGGTAGAGGGCGGTGGGATGGAACTGTACAAACTCCATGTCCTTCACGGTGCCCTTGGCGCGGTAGACCATTGCCTCGCCGTCGCCGGTAGCGATGACGGGATTGGTAGTAGACTGGTAGACGGCACCGCAGCCGCCGGTACACATCACGGTGACCTTGCTCAGATAGGTGTCTACCTTTTGGGTGTCGGGATTGAGTATGTAGGCACCGTAGCAGTTGATGTAGGGGGTACGGCGGGTGACACGCGCACCGAGGTGGTGCTGGGTGATGATTTCTACGGCGAAATGGTTTTCCTTGACGTCGATATCCGGACAGGCACGCACAGCGGCCATCAGTCCGCGCTGTATCTCGGCACCCGTATCGTCGGCGTGGTGGAGTATGCGGAATTCGGAGTGTCCGCCTTCGCGGTGCAGGTCGAACTTGCCGTTGTCCTTTTTGTCGAAGTTGACACCCCACTGTACGAGCTCGCGTATCTGTTCGGGGGCGTTGCGCACCACCTGTTCTACGGCGGCGGGGTCGCTGATATAGTCACCGGCGACCATGGTGTCGTGAATATGTTTGTCGAAATTGTCTACCTCGAGGTTGGTGACCGATGCCACGCCGCCTTGGGCGAATGTTGTGTTGGCCTCGTCGAGGCTGGTCTTGCAGATCATGCAGACTTTGCCTTTGTGGGCGCGAGCTATCTTCAGGGCGTAACTCATGCCGGCTACACCGGCGCCAATGATGAGAAAGTCGTACTTGAAAACCATCTTTTATCAGTTTCTTAACGTTGATGCAAAGGTACACCAACTTGAGAAGAACGCAAAACTATTGTCTTTCTTTTTTCCTTTTCGCCCATGCTTTGTCTTGACCGGACGGGCCGGAAGTGTAAATAAAGTTATGCGTGAGCAGGAATAAACGGATATGTGGATAATTCTTTGTAACTTTGCAAGACGGGTTCTATAAATTACCTTTGATGGATTTTTGAATTTTAGCCGAGCTGATTTCGCTTGCTCCCTGAAGGAGCATAGCGGGCTATGCGACTGAAAGATAGTGCAAGTCGAACGCAAT
>CAVFEZ010000114.1:0-2133 GCA_963621665.1 Akkermansia muciniphila
TTTATTTTGCGATGAGGCTGACGGCGAATCCGCCTCCGCGTGCCTGTGTGATCTTGAGGGTGTCACCCTTCTTGACGGTCTTGTGCTCGATGACGTAGGCGGCGGGGTTCTTCTCATAGTCGGCGTTGGCGGCGTCGCGGTAGATGGCGCACTCGTAGCGGCGGCCCTTGTCGAGGAAGTCGAGGCGGACGGTGGACTTGTGGCCGTCGGCATCGCACTTGCCGCCGACAAACCAGTTGTCGGTGCCCTTGGCTTTGCGGGCCACGGTGATGTACTTGGCCGGCTCGGCCTCGAGGTAGCGGGAGTCGTCCCAGTCTACGGCCACGTCGCGGATGAACTGGAAGGCGTCGTCGTAGCGCTCGTAGTTCTCGGGCAGGTCGGCGGCCATCTGTATGGGGCTGTACATCGTCAGGTAGAGGGCCAGTTGTCCGCAGAGGGTGGTGTGTACAAAGGAGGTGTTGTTCTTGGCCCACTCGTGCAGTTGGGTGACGAAGATGCCGGGCGTGTAGTCCATCGGGCCGCCCTGCAGACGGGTGAAGGGCAGGATGACGGTGTGGTAGGGTGCGCTTCCGCCGAAAGCCTCGTACTCGGTGCCGCGTGCGCTCTCGTTGCCCACGAGGTTGGGCCATGTGCGGCAGAGTCCGGTGGGGCGGGAGGCTTCATGGGCATTGACCATGATGTGGTGCTTGGCGGCCTCCTTGATGCAGTAGAGGTAGTGGTTGTTGGTAGGCTGCGAGTAGTGGTAGTCGCCGCGGGGGATGATGTCGCCCACATATCCGCTCTTGACGGCGTCGTAGCCGTACTTGTTCATCAGCGAGTAGGCGGCTTCGAGATGGCGCTCGTAGTTGAGGGTCGAGCCGCTGGTCTCGTGGTGCATCATGAGGCGCACGCCCTTGGAGCGGGCATAGTCGTTGAGGGCCTTGAGGTCGAAGTCGGGGTAGGGTGTCTGGAAGTCGAAGACATAGTCCTTGTAGTGTCCGAACCAGTCTTCCCATCCGATGTTCCATCCCTCGACGAGCACCTCGGCGAGTCCGTTCTTGGCGGCGAAGTCGATGTACCGCTTCACGTTCTCGGTGTTGGCCGGATGTTGTCCGTGGGGGTGACACTTGGTGTAGTCGAGGTCGTCGAGGTGTACGGAGGGCAGGTCGTTGGTGTAACTCCACTGCTTGCCGCCGGCGATCATCTCCCACCATACGCCGCAGTACTTCATGGGGTGTATCCATGAGGTGTCTTCTATCTTGCAGGGCTCGTTGAGGTTGAGGATGAGGTTGGAGGCGAGCATGTCGCGTGCGTCGTCGCTCACGAGGACGGTGCGCCAGGGCGTGTTGAAGGGAGTCTGTACGTATCCCTTCATGCCTGTGGCGTCGGGCGTGAGCCACGACTCGAACACCATGTTCTTGTCGTCGAGGTTGAGGTGCATGGTGGGGTAGTTGATGCAGGCCGCCTCATGGATGTTGATGTAGAGCCCGTCCCCAGTCTTGAGTTGCAAGGCTGTCTGCACGCCCGTGGGCGAGAAAGGTGTCTGTGAAGAGTTGGGGGTGACGGCCTCCTTCATCTTGCCGCGTATCTCGCTCATGCGCGAGATGACGGTCTCGTACTCCTGGGTATCGTAGTCGCCGGGCAGCCAGTAGGCGGTGTGGTCGCCGGTCATGGCAAACTGGGAGTGTTCTTCCTTGACGATGAAGTAGTTGAGCCGGCTTTGCTGGGGAAACTCGTAGCGGAAGCCCATGCCGTCGTCGTACACGCGGAAGCGGATGGCCATGTCGCGCTGCATGGAGGCCTGGTGGAGCGTGACGGTGAGTTCGTTGTAGTGGTTGCGTATGGTGGAAGTCTCTCCCCATACCGGTTTCCACGTCTCGTCGAAGGTGGCGCTTTGGGTATCCTTGACGGTAAAGCCGTCCATGAGGTCCTGTTCGTCATTGCCGTTGGAGGCGTGCTTGTCGCGTGCCAGTTCGAGTCCGAGGTGCGAGGGCTTGACGACGGCGCGGCTCTTGTAGGTCATCTCGTAGGTGGGGCGTCCGTCCTGGAGATAGAATTTGACGGCCACTTGGCCGTTGGGCGAGGTCACGGTCTGTGCCGGCGCACTGAGGGCGGCCAGTAGCGTGAGGGCTGAAAACAATATCTTTTTCATTG
>CAVFEZ010000115.1:0-23609 GCA_963621665.1 Akkermansia muciniphila
GTATATATAAAAAGGTACTGACGACAATATCCAAAGGAACACATATTCGTCGGGCAGGAAGGTGAGCAGTCCGCAACTCACACCGTATATGACCGCCCACCATGTGAATATCGACATCCAGCGGATGTAGGCAGCGATGTTCTCGGAATGGGTGTCATCGAAGAGCCGCACTGCACGGTGGTAGGTGCGTATGATGCGGTTTGAGAGATAGATGCCGTATCCGAAGAGCCATGCCGCCATCGTGGCAAGGCCAACGTAGCGACACAAGCCCCTGGGCAGTACGAAGAGGATAATGCAGGAGAGCAATGAGAATATGGCCCAGTATGCCATGTTGCGCCAAAATCTTGTCCACGTGATGTAGAAGCGATCGAGCAGCGTGATGAGTGCGGCGCTGAAGAGCCAATAGGAAAGGAAGTAAGTGGAGAGGTTCATCAGGATGGCTGCATCCTGACTCTTGAAACGCAGTCCGTCGAAAAGGCGCACCGAGTAGTTGGCAGAGAGCACGAGCAACGCCGCGCCCATAATGCGTCGCGAGCGTTTGTAGTTGTCGAAGATGCTCTTTTCCGGGGTCTTTGCCACGAAGAAGTAGATGGCAAAGAAGAGCATCAGTGTCAGAGCAAGCCCCAGCGAGTTTTTGTATATTGTATAATCCATTGTGTATGTTCGTATCTTGGGTAGCAATTACATAACAGCCCTTAAAAGCCACGCTGCTTGCGTCGTTCGTTCGCCATTTGTTCTTTGATGCCACCATTTTGTTTAAAATGGTCCTTTTGCCACTCAATCAAGCCCTTAATCAACGAATCGGTTTGCATAATCAGTGTAATAGCCAAATTGCAGATCACTTCGGGAGAGCGCTCTGCTATTTTATCGCAATAGTCAGCGGAATCGGTATGATTCCGACAATAATTGCGAGTTTGCTCTGCTTCGGGAGAATTGACCGGCCATAGTCTTAGCTTATGCACGCGTAAGTAGTCCTTGTAGTCTTCCATCAACTCATGCAAACTGGCCCGATTCACATTGGTAAGCTTAATCTCCATCTCCGTAGAAGTAACCCCGTCTATGTTTCCTTCAACAATGTTTTGCTTGCCAGACCGCGCAGCCTGAACCATTTGGTCAATGGTACGATCCCCTCGCTCAAAATACTTGTGGGCAAAATAATAGGTGATATCGTAAATTATCACCGCCTTCTTATAGCATATCAGCGTAGTGTAGTCCTTTTCTTGAGGAATAAAACCGTTGTCGACAGGACGTTTATCTTTCATAGGGGTTCTTTTTTGGGAAAATGGTTGTAGAATTGAGTTTATTAGATTGGAAGATAATGGGCTTGATGGGCTTGATGGGCATTGTGGGCGAGCTGGGCCCATTCTGCCCATCCTGCCCATAAAGCCCATCCTGCCCATTAAGCGCCCATAAATTTCTCACTCCTCGCGCTTCTTCATTCGCTTAGAGAGCGAGATAGCACCCACGGGGCACACGTGCTGGCAGAGCAGACAGCCAACGCACTTGCCGCCGTTGACGTGGGGCTTACGCTCGGCATCCATCGTGATGGCCTGGTGGCCGCCGTCGCTGCAAGAGATGTCGCACCGGCCGCAACCGATGCAGCGGTCTTTGTCGATCAAGGGGAACACCTTGGTGTCGCGGTTAAGATTGGATGGCAACACGAAGTTTTTGAGTTCCTCGCCAACCAAGGTGTTGAGGTTCGATATGCCGCGCTGCTGCATATAGCTCAAGAGACCTTCTTTGAGGTCGTCAATGATGCGGAAACCAAACTGCATGACTGCGGTGCATACTTGCACGTTGGTACATCCGAGCTGAAGGAACTCCAGTGCATCGCGCCACGTTTCTATTCCGCCTATGCCGCTCAAGGGCGTAAATTCCAAGATGGGGTTTTGCGCCATTTCCAAGATGTGGCGGAGCGCAATGGGCTTGACCGCACGACCGGAATAACCCGAAACGGTGCGCTGGCCGTTGACCATAGAGCAGTCGGAGATGGTCACACACTTGATGGTGTTGATGGCTGCAATAGCATCGGCGCCCGAGAGTGCAGAAGCCACGGCGGGGGCACTGATATGGGTGATGTTGGGCGTCATCTTGGCAATGACGGGGATGTCCACACGGTGTTTCACATAGGATGTGTAGTGCATAACGAGTTCCAGATTCTGTCCCACGTCGCTGCCCATGCCTTCAAGTCCCATTTGAGGACAGGAAAGATTGAGTTCAACGGCATCGGCCCCGGCTTCTTCTGCCATATGGGCCAACTTGGCCCAATCGCTGAGCGACTGCCCCATGATGCTGGCTACAACCACTTTGGTCGGGAAGTCTTGCTTCAAGCGACGGATGGTTTCGAAATCTTCTTCGGCGGGATGTTCGCTGACTTGCTCCATGTTGCGGAAGCCGTAAAAGCGACCGTCTTCGCCGGGTTCGCAAACGGAGTCGAAGCGCGGCGATACTTCGTGGATATCCTCCAGGCAAATGGTCTTAAAGAACACACCGCCCCAACCTGCTTTGAAGGCGCGCGCAACCATTTCGTAGTTGGTGCACACGGCAGACGATGCAAGGAAAAAGGGATTCTCGCAGGGTATGCCGCAAAATTCTATCTGCAGACTGGGACGTACTTCTTCCGCTGCTTCAGCCACTTCAGTTGAAGACTTCTTTAACACCTCGACCAAATGTGAGTAGTAGATTGCAAAAGCAAGGCGGGCATATACGTTCTCAACTTGACATTTTCGCCTGGCTTTGCTGTATGCAAATATAAAGAAGATTTGCTGAAGGGCAAGCCTTTCTGAAGTTTTTATACACACCATACTACTTCGTACACACACCAAAGCACGCCGTTGAAAAACCAAGGCACGGTGTGAGCACACCATAGCACGAAAACATTCCAAGGCTGCAAATTCAAACTTCCTACTTACTCAACACGTTGAGCTCGCAGAAAGTTGTTAGCAGTTGTTTACATAAACTTTTTCGATGCGAACAATGTAGGCGAAAGCACACAAAACTAAATCCGGCAAAACGAAATGTGCTCAACTTGAAAAACGAAACGTGTAAAAATCGGGAAAAACGAAACGTGCAAAAAGTTTTGCGCACACAACACTTGAAAACGGCAAAAAGCAGTCCAAATCGGGCTGCTTTTGTTGTATTTGAACAATCAATGAAAAACGTTCAAATGCTGTTCGAATCACGCTGATTTTGGATCAAACATTCAACCCGAACTTTAATATCCTCCCCCGAGAGGATCATCGTCAAGCGTCGTACAGACTCAAGTCAATCGCATCTTTCTTTTTCCAACCGTCAGCGAGCACACCTTGTATGTATGCCACTGTCTGGGTGTAGAAGTCCGCTATCTCCTCAAGCGTTTCAAACGTGCGGTACACTGGCTCTTCGTCTGTGCCGAACTTGAACGTCACGGGCAGCGTCTTGCCCTCCGTCTGCACCGCCAAGTCGTATGCCGCCTTATAGTTGTACTGGTTCTCTTGCGAGAGCCACACCGGCGCATCCTTATAGCTGAATCCCGACAATATCGCGGCATCCGCCTGTTCGTTATACCATGTTCTGACGAGGTCCTTTATCTCCTCGCCGCTCGGCTTGTGTGCCAGTTCCACCTCCATGTAGTCGGTGGAGCCGTCGTCACGTTGCTGCACGTCCCAGCGGACGCGCCATTTGTTCTTTGCGGGGCTTACGCATTCCAGCAGTTTCACCTCCGCGCCACCTTGTGCTCTTTTCATCTTAGCTAAATACGTATTTGGTTCTACCTTTGCCAAACATCTCCGTCTTGATGGTCGTCTCAAACGGGAAGCCGTCCGGCACTTCTCTAATCTGGGCAAGGATGTTCTTCATCTCCTCGCTGTTGGTGAAAAACTTCCGCGCCTCGCCATTCACTTCGATGGCCACGATGCAGCGGTCTTCGCCCTGCTCCGTCTTGATGCCCGTCTCGAAGTCCTTTACCACGATGGGGATGTTCACTAACTCGCGGATGCTTACAACACTACCCGCGAAGCGCTTCTTGCCGTCTTCGGGCTTGTAAGCCACATTCAAATCCTTAAATGATTTCATTTTGTTGCCTGTTAATTTATTAAACAAATTGTTGCAGTCGGCGTGCTTCACCATCCCATAGAAGGATGTCGTCAGCTCCCGCCGTCGTCTTCTCGATTTCACCTCGTGCATCTTGCGTGCGAATTTCTGCTTGATGCGTTTGCGCAGCAGGGTGTAGTTGGGACGAATCACGTAACCAAGGAAGTCAATACCCTCCGCCGTTGGGAATACCCGCTCGTTGGGTTTTATCTCCAGGTCTATCAGTCCAAGCCGCTCATGCACGATGTCGCGCACCATCCAAAGTTCTGCTTTCGTCCTTGCCATCACCACGCCGTCGTCGCAGTATCGGTAGAAATACCTAATGCCGCACTCGTCCTTCAGATAGTGATCCAGGAACACGGACAACAGCAGGTTGCCTGCCCCTTGCGAACTCCGCAGTCCGAAACTGATGCCCTTGGGTAGCAAATGCAGAAAGTGGTCAAGCAGTGCCAGCAGCACCTCGTCCTTGAACACCCTGCGGAAGCACCACATCACGAACTCCGGCTTCACGTTGTCATAGAATCTTCTCACGTCAAACTTGTAGCAGTAAGCCGTCCCCTCTGGGTCAGCCTGCAGGTCACGTTTCACGCATTTCATCAGGTCATGCGTGCCACGTTCCTTGATGCTCGCTCCCGTCGTACGGATGAAGCGTTTGCGCAGATGCTCGTCCACCACGTTCATCACCGCATACACCGCCATGCGGTCTTTCATCGACAGTATCTGCAGATGCCTCTCTTTGCCGTATTCGCAGATCACGCGCTCATGGTATCCACCCAGCCGAAACGAGCCGTCCTTCAGCTGTGCCGTCAGTTCGGCTATCGTCTCTTCGCGGTGTTCCAGCAGATAGCGACCTTGTCGGCAGGTCTTGCGTTTCGTGCCGCGAAGCACGGCGTCAAAAGCCTCCTGCATGTTGCTCCAGGCCGTCACCTCCTCCATGATGTGTCCTTCTCTGCGCATCGGTCTTTTTGTCTTTTTTGGGGAAGATAAGGGCCTTCCTGTTCCCGGGCCAAGCTTCTTCGAACCGTCTCCGGCCTACCAAACCCTATTGCCCAGCACTTGATGTTTCAGCTTTCCATTGCCCGTGCAATGCTTTTGCTGTGGCTTGTTTCCCTCGGCACCACCTTGGGGAGCACGTCCCCGTCGTTGTACGCCGATATAGTTCTTTTCTTTTAGTTGTCCAGACGCGAGCCGACATTCGCATTCGCGTTCGAAGCATCGTTATTCGCATTCGCATTCGACACACCGCCATTCGCGTTCGCATTGTTGTACCCGCGATAGACCACACGGCCCATTGGGAAACGCCGCCTTTCTTCTTTCAGTGCAAAGTTACTCATATTCTGCCCAAACTCTGCCCTCCACCGTGTCTTTGACCACCGTTCAACCGCCGTTCAAGCGCCACCAACCCTAAGCCTCAATTTTCTCCAAATTTTCCGACCGGCTTGCGCCGGTGACGCCCGTTCTTTTCGTCTTGTCGCTTCGCTCCCGCTTTGGCGCGCTTCGCTTTCCGTGTTCCGCTTTACGCCTCCTCGCTCAGCGCTTTATACGCCGCCACGCTCTGCGCCCTCACGAGCTTCCCGCGGAAGGCCAGACGCGAGCCGACATTCGCAAACGCGTTCGAAGCATCGCTAAGCGCATACGCATACGACACACCGCCATTCGCGTTCGCATTGTTGTACCCGCGATAGACCACACGGCCCACTGACGTGCTTATCCAATATTTGTCGGCATAGTAGGTGCTCGATGAGCCGGTCGTCGTGCCTACGGGGACGATGGCCATCCACTTGCCGTGAGCCACCGCCGTCGTCCACAGGTCGTTCGCCGTCGTGCCCTTCACCATCATCGTGCCCCCTTCGGGAAGCCAAATGCGCCACTTGCCCTGGTTCCCAGAGTCGTTCGGCAGGTCCACGCCGTCCATCATGTCATACTTGTTGCCGAAGATGTCCTCATAGCCCAGGCAGCACGTGTTGTTCACCAGCGTTGCCTTCGCCGTCCCGTAGTCGTCCGCCTCCGCATACCAAGCATACTGATGCACGAGGTTATCTATGAGCGAGTTCGTCACGTTCGCGTTTATCGCCTTCGCCGCCTCATAGCCTATCGTGTCCGTCATGCCCCTCGAGGCCGTGCCGCCCGTCGTGCGCATGTTCGTGTGCTGGCCCGCGCCACACTGCTCCTGCGAGTCCCTCCGCCCATACTTCGCGTAGAACAGGTTCGCTATCCGCCAGTGCATCAGCGCGTCTATCTGCTGCATGCCCCTTTGTACGGAGTAGTAGTGGAAGTCAGTCCACGTCATGTTCGCCGTCGTGCTTCCGCCCGTGATGCAGGCCCGCAGTTTCGTGCCTACTACGCTGCTGCCCACCACGCCGCACAAGTGCTCGTCGTTGGCCACCCACTCCGGCTCCATGTCCTCTATCTTGTCGCTGTTCGACAGCACCACCACGTCAAACTCCGCCGTGTTCAGCACGGAGAAGTGCAGTGCCACCGCACCCTCCGGCACATCGCTTATCAGATACATGCCGTCCTCAAACTTGCAGCCCAATGTGGATACCACCACGTCTTTCAGCACCGCTCCCTGCGAGTCCACAAACACGCTGCCCACCAGGTTCGTGCCCTTCACGCTCGGCCACCTCACCTTCTTGTAGCCCTTCACCGCCACCATGCACACCGAGTATGCTGAGTCCGTGCTGTAGGCATTCGCAATGGTGTCCCGTCCGCTCATCACCTTCCGACCGCTCAGGTATCCGCCCTGCGTCTTCTTCAGGTCGTCCAAGGTGAGCACCGTCGCCTCCGGCACCGCCGGCATGTGGTCCGCATCGTTAGAGCTGTAGCAACTGTAGTTCTTGCCGCCGAGGTAGTCGTTCACGCCCTTGCTCCAGAAGAAGGGCTCCAGCATCATCCAGTCGCCCTCCGTGCCGTCCAGCTTCGCCGCCGTGCCGTCGGCATACTTCTGGCTGTCCGCATCGTCCAGCTGGCAGTAGGTCATCTCCCCGTCCAGGTTGTTCACCACGGTGTCCACCCCGGCTATCGTCACGTTTCTCGTCGTCGCTTTCTTCGTCACCTTCGCCAGCACGCGGTGGCGCTGGTTCAAGATGGCGTTGATGTGTCCGCTCGGCTTGTAGTCCGTGCCGTATTTGTAGCCCGTGGCGTTGTCCAGGTTCGAAATGTTGGCGTCGTCAGCCACCGTCTCGTCCAGTTCTATCATCGTGTACTCCGGCTGCTCTATGTTCAGTTCGGGGAAGTGGGCTTTCAGTTTCTCATATTCCTCCTCGTCCTTGTAGTTGGTCAGTCGGTAGGTGCCTGTCAGTCGGCAGGTGTCGGTGTTGCCGCCGTTCTCGTCCACGCCGCCCATCGTCAGCAGCGATGTGAGCAGGGTGCCGTCGCCCTCCATGTCGATGCCCGTCACGCGCAAGTATTTCACGCCAGTGCATCGGTTCAGCAGTGTCTGCCAGCTGATGCCCGGGCAGTTGTCCACCACCAGTCGCGTCACATTGGCCGTACCCTCCAGCGTCAGCCCGCTCGTCTGCAGTTTGCCGAGGTAGCGTAGTTCTAGCGTCTGCAAGGTCGACGGCAGGGTCACACTCGTGAGCGGTGCGCCCTGGGCGAAGGTCACGCCCGTCAGTGCGCTCTGCCCCGCATCGAAGGTCTCCAGCTTGGTGTTGTCGCTCAGGTCGATGCCGGTGAACGAGGCGCTCTTCATTCCTCGCATGTGCACCTCCCGCAGGTTCTTGCATCCGTTCACGAGCAGGGCGTTCAGCGTGCTCTGCGTCTGCGTGCAGTTGAGGTTGAGCGTGCGCAGTGCCGTGCAGTTGTTCAGGTTGAGCGTCTGCAGTATGGCGTGGCTCACGTCCGTCAGGTCGAGTTCCATGATGCGGCTTGCGCCGTACACATACTGTGGGTCGTTCACGATGAGGTCGGTGTCGAGCGTCAGTTGCACGGCGCTTCCCGTGTCCTCCGCCAGCACCGCGCTCTGGTGGGGCGTGCCGCTCGTGTAGCCGTAGCCGAAGTAGTAGCGTTCGCTCGCCACAATCTTGATCTTGCGGTTGTCTGTGCCAAACTTGTAGCCGAAGTAAGCCGCAAAACTGTCCTTGCGGTACGTTCCGCACACATACTGGCTGTCAAGCAGCGCAAAGCGGTTCTGCACGGTGAACGTGCGGTGGGCATAACGGCTGCCCTGCAGGGCGTAGAGATAGTCGTAGTGGGTCGTCGTGCCGTCGGCGGTGGTCACGCCCTCGGTCAGCGGAGTGATGTATTTGTAGATGCCGTCCTTGTTGTAGATGCGCTCACACCAGTTGCCCATCTGCTCCTCGTTGAACACCTTCAGCACATACTCCAGCGACATCGTGCTTCTCAGCTTGTCAGCCACCTCGCGCAGTTTGTCGGGGCATCCTCTCACCAGTTTCCAAAGCACGGAGTCGTGCCCCGCAAAGGCATACGAGCCGATGCTCTCGTCCATCGTCTCCCACGTGATGGTGTAGTCATATTTCAGCACCGAGTCGTTGCGCTCGCCGAAGATGGTGTCCATGTCGTAGGGGATAAACTGCCACTTCAGTCCGTCCCACGTCACGAGCATCATGTTCTTCGCCCGGTTGTCCACCGCCATGAAGTAGTCGGTTATCAAGTACCACGCAAAGGGCGAGTCGTTGTCGAAGTATTCCTCATATTCTGCCAGGAATTTTGCCGCATTGCCCTCGCACGCCTTTATCCACGTCCACAGCCTTGTCACGGCTGCCTTGTCGTCCTCATGGGCGGTTGCCCACGTCTCGTCAGCCTTGAAGCGAAACTCCAGTGCGTCGTCAAACGTGTCCATCTCGCCCGTGCCGAAGAGGCAGAGCGTCTCCGAGTTGTTCAGAAACTCCAGGCAGATGCACTTGTTCCTTTCGCCACCAAGCGTCGCCTCGTCGTTGTAGCCTTCTATGCCCTCAAAGCCGTATATCTGTCCGCTGCCGCTCTTCTCGTTGTTGAAGTTATACTTGCCCAGATACACGTTCTCGCCCGTGCCCTCGTTGTCGTAGAAGAGGTCCATCGGGAATCCGTCCACGCCGATTCTCACGTCGTAGTTGCCCGTGTAGGCTTTCTGCGGAGGCGTCAGCCAGTTGCATTTCTTCCAGATGTCGTTCACGATTCTCACCGCACCCGTGTTGTGCGTGGATGAAGAGTCTGAGAAGTCGGCTTTCAGGCAGAAGATGTCTATCGGTCTTGCCCCCGGCTTGAAGGCATATTTGAAGTCCTCCACCTCCACGCCGTTCACGTAGAGCTTCGTGCCATACTTGCTTGCGCGGTTGAAGTAGAGGCGGTAGTTCTTTCTCGGATACGTGGTCGATGATGTGCCTTGTATGCGCAGTCCGCACTGGTAGATGATGAAGTCATACTCCTTGCCGTAGGCCGAATAGAAGTAGATGTCCACCGCCTGCTCATATTTCTTGTTGTTCGTCTGGTTCACCAGATTCACGTCGCCCACAATGCGCATCACGCTCTTGCCCTTGGCCCGCAGTTTGTCCATGTCCACGTCCGTGCCCTCATCGTCCATCACCTGGTTCTTCTCAAACAGCACCACCATCTCCTCGCTCGTCTCGCGGTCCACCATGTAGTTCGCCAGCTCCTCGTCGTCGCCCAGGGCGCGGTTATACACACGCAGGTTTCTCACCTCCACGTCGGCGCTATCGCTCGTGATGGTGATGTTCGCCGGCGTTTCCTGCAGTAGTGAGTCGGTCGAGGCGTATTGCTTCGCTCCGCAGATTATGCCGTTCACGTAGAGTTCCATCAGCCTCGTGCCGCTCTTTTGTTGGATAACGAAGGCTATCTTCACCGTCATGCCGCTGGCAAACTTCGTGCCCACCTCGCTTCCTGCGCCCGTGCGCATCAGTGCCTCTTGGGTGGTCAGCCGGAAGCCCACGCCTCCCGACATGCAGTCCACCACCGCGCCGCTCCTGTCGGTCACGTTCGTGCAGGTCAGCTCCATCTCGTAGGTAGCACCCGTCGTGGCGGCATCTGCCGAGAAGGGCTTGTAGCCAATCTCCACGCTCGCCCCGTTGGTCAGTTTCAGTGCGTCGCCCGTCCAGCCGTTGCTCTGCCAGTCGAAGCCTTCAAACGCTGTTCTAACGCCGTTGTAAGTCCATTCTGCCGGGTTGCTCTCCGCGTTGCTTCTGCCCGCTGCCGTCAGTTTCAGTTGCAGTCCGCTCGTCGCTTCGCTCAGGTCGATGCTGCTTGCCGTCACGTCTATATAGAATAGGTAGTCGGTCGTGCCGCAGCGGAAGGTCATCGCCACCTTGCCCTGCTCCAGAAATCGGTTGGTGTAGGTCTGCGCCGTCCTCGGCACGCTCACCGTCTGCGTCCTCACCCCGTCTTTCAGCACCTCCACCGTGGCAGGCGTTGCCGTCGGGTCGTAGGCCACGAAGTCAAACTTCACCTGCTCATACTGTCCTGCCTCCAGCGTCGGCGTCAGGTGGTCGGTGGTGAAGATGCGTCCGTCCTTGAAGGTCAGCATCGTGCCTATGAAGGGAGCGCTGCTCCCGGCTTTCAGCAGGTCCATGTAGAGGCTGTCGCTCTTCAGCGTCAGTTCTGCGCTGGCTTCCATCTCCGCCACCAGTTGCACGGTGTGCCGCCCCGTGGCCAGTCCTGTCAGTGCCACCTTGAAGCTCCCGTTCGTTGTGCCGCTTCTCGTCACGGTCTGCGCGTCCCACTGTGTGCCGTCCAAATAGAGCGTCACGGTCTTAGTGCCGCTTCCGCTCACGGCGTAGGGTATGCTCACAGCCTCGCCAGCCGCATAGCCGCCCGCACCCAAGCTCTCTGCTATGTTGAAAGTGCTGGTCAGTGCCAGCGTCACGGCCTTCACGCTCACATAGGCTTGCTTCGTCTGGCTCTTGCCCGTGGTGGGGTCGGTGGTCGTGGCGCGCACGTAGATGTCCGTCGTGCCCACGCTCAGGTAGGGCGTCAGGTCCAGCGTGTACGTGCCTTTGCTCACGTCGCTCAGCGTGTCGCTATACATCAGCGTGCTTCCTCGTTTGGCTTCTATGGTCAGGGTAGCTTTCTGTCCCGTGCTCTCGCCTTTCTCGTCGCCGCTGCTGTATTGGTGGTCGTAGGTGTAGGTCAGCTTCGCCTCGCCGCCTTCCTTCACGATGGCGTTGTCCACACTCGCCGTCAGCACGATTCTTGTGGCACTGGTGTCGCCGCCACCGCCGCCGCTTCCGGCGGGTATGTCCACCGCTGTGATTTCGGCTCCGCTCTTGTTGGTCAGTGCCAGGCGCACGGTGCCGCCGTCCTCGTTCTCCTCCGCACTCATGCCAAACACGGTGTTGGCTTCCACCTCGCTCAGCTTCGCGGTCACCACGGAGTTCTGCACGGGGTTGGTCGATGCCGCATCGAGGCTCTCGTCCACCTCGGTCTCCTTCACCGTCACGCTCACGTTGCCGGTGCTGTCGGGCGATTGCTTCACGCCGTTCACGGTGAGGCTCTTCACCGTCCCCGCGCCGCCAAAGTCTTCCCAGCTCGCCGCCTGCTCCCAGCTCTCCAGGTTGGTGCCGACAAACTGCTTGGTCTCCCATTTGCCCTGCGCCGTCTCATAGGTCACGCAGCGTCCCTTGGCGCGTTGCTTCTCCTCCACGGCCTTGATGGCGGTCCCCAGCGTGTAGTATCCGCTCCCCAGAGGCACTTCCTCGGTCACGTTGTAGGTGTTGCCGCCGCCCGTGCCGCTGGTCTCCACGAGGTTGTCTTCCTCGTCGCTCCAGGTGTAGAGGGCGTCGCCGCAGATGTACACCTTGTTCTTCTTCGGTAGCTTGCGGTTCTCGTCCATGAAGAGGTCGGCGCTCTCTGCCGTGTCGCCTGCCGCCCAGTTGTTGCAGTACACGGTGCCGCTTCGTCCGCAAAACACTTTGTTCTCCGTGTCCCAATACACGCCGTCCACCTTCGAGTACGACTGCTTCAAGATTTCCACGCCCTCCACAAAACCGTCAAACCGTGCCGTCGCACCGTCAAGGGCGGCCATCGTCGTGGATTCATACTCGTCCGTTATTTCTTGGATTTTCGTCACCGCGTATTGGGCTTCTGCCGTTGCAGCGTTCGCTGCGGTCGTGGCTGTGTCAGCCTTGCTGGCACTTGCAGTAGCGTTTGCCGTTGCGGTGTTGGCTTTCCCTGCCGATTCATAGGCGGCCGAGGCTGCCGACGAGGCTTGGGCGGCTGCGTCGGTTGCCGGTTTCTGCAGTAGCGACAGGGGTGCGCTCACCACCTCCTCGCCCCTCATGGCGGGCAGCGAGGTGATGCCGTCCAGGCTCGTCACCTGTTCCAGTTCGTCCACGCCCTGCGACTCGCTCTTCATCGCGTTAATCAGTTCTTGTTTCTCTTCTGTTGTCAGTGCCATAGTCGTATGTTTGTTTATTGTTTGTTCTTAGTTGTTTGCTATGTTATAGCGGTAGGCATAGCTCGTGCCTTCTCGTTCCCAGTACAGGTTTTGGCAGGTGTTGCTCACAAGCACCCAGTGCATTTCCTCTTTGCCGCTGTCTTCATCAATCACCACGTTAAGCAAGATGAGCTCCACCACGCCACAGTCTATTGTCAGCACGTCGGCCTGAAACTCCTTGCCCGTTGCCGATTGTATGAATAGTCCGCTGATTATCGCGCTTCCGTCCTCGGTCCTTATCGTTGTGGGTGGAGCCATCACTCGGGTCTTGATGAATCTTGAGTCCATAACCAACACCCTTGCGCCCTCATACTCCTCCGACACGGGCAAAACCACGCCGTTCATCGTGGCGAGCACATAAAGGTTCGACTTCAGCTTGTATTCGTGGTTCGAGGTATCGTCATTCCACCCCAAGTCTTCGGCATCGCTTGCCTCCAGTTGTCTGAATCGCGAATACACGTAGCCTTTTATCTTCGCGTTTTGGGTCTCGATGCTTCCGTCCGTGTGCACGATGAAGTTCTTGTTGACGGTGGAAAGTCCCTCCAGCTTGATGTTGTCCGCCGTAAGCTTGATCACGGTCTTCGCGTTGCCGTCGGCGTCGGTCTCCTCCACGCCCACGCCTATCAGCGCGAGCTTGCCGTTGGCGTCCTTCACGTAGATGCCCGTGCCTTCGGGCTGCACCATCAGTCCCGTCTCCTGCAGGGCGTTCTCGTCCTTGTCAAACACGGCTGCGCTGATCTTCACCAGACGCTCGCTTTGCTCAAATAGCGTCTTGTATTTATGCGTCAGGCTCTCCACCTTGTCCGTGCTCAGTATGAGCATGTAGAGGTAGATGTCGCCCGTAAACGACAGCTTGAAGTCGCCCGTGCCGTTCCACAGTCCGCTGCAGGTGTACTGTTTGTAGCCGTCCGTCACCTCCAGTTCCTCTTCTATGTGCAGCGAGTTGAAGTCGGCAAAGCCCGTCTTGTCCACGTTCTCGAAGTCCACCGTCAGCACTCCCGCCGAGGCGCAGCGGTAGAAGAAGGCCAGATACACGGGCACGGCTTCCTTCTCGCCCACGGCGTTCGTCCCCATGGCGGGGATGGTCTGCAGGTTGGCGTTCTTCTGCCGGATGTATTTGTTCTTGATCCTCACCACCGTGCGCCCCATGTCCTTCGTCACGCTCGCTGAGTCGCCCTTCTTCGCCAGTGCCGCCCCGTTGGTCCATATCCACTTGTTGCCCGCCAGGAAGAATACGGTCTCGTTCTCCGTCGCCCATTTGTCCATGCCGTCGGCAAACGACGGGTTGCTCAGGTAGCCCTTGTCCGAGGCAAAGTCCTGCCGCAGTCCTTCCACCGCACTGTCTATCTTCCCCTCGGTTATCTCAAATTTCGTCTTGATGTCCTCGCCCGTCGATAGCAGGAAGGTGCCCCTCAGGTAGGCGTTGTCCGAGTAGAGTCCGTTGCCTTGCGGCTGCTTGCCTGCCGGAAAGGCGTCGTCGCTGATGTCGTCCAGGTTGCCGAGCCTTGCCCGCAGCGTGCCCGCAAAGGTCTTTCCGCTCACGCCGTCCATCACGTCCACCCTCGGGTGCCCGTCTTCCGTGGCGGCTATCAGCACCAGGTTCTGCCGCGTCTTCTCCGTGGTGCTTCCCATCAGCACGCACTCGTCGCCAGCTTCGGGCAGCGATGTGCCAAACTCGCTTTTCAGCACCCTCACGCCCTCGCTGTCCACTTCATCCACCTCCACCCAGTAGCTCTTCGCGCTCCCCCACGTGAAGGTCTGGCAACGCATCAGGTCGCCCTTCACAAAGGTGTTGTCCTGCTCGAAGGTGATGTAGTAGTAGCTGCCTTCGTTCGCCACGCTCTTTATCTTGCCGTTGGCCGCGCTCACCACGATCTGCCCGCCCACGCTCCTCACCTTGCTGATGAGCAGCTCGAATACGGTCATCACCTGTCTCACCGTCAACTTGTCCACCACCAGGTGCGACAGCAGCTCTTCGTCCAGGCTGATTTCCCAGCCGCTGTCGGTCAGTCCGCTCCCCGTGTAGTTCGCGCTCCGCAGCAGCGAGCGCACCACCATCGTCAGCAGGTCGGCATTGCCCTGGGCGTCTATCCGCCCGTCTTCGTTCGCCCCCACCACGAGTCCTTGCTCAAAGGTAATCTTCCCTTTCGTGCGGTCGTTCTTCTTCCGGCTCAAAAACTCCTGGTGGCTTCGCCTGGCCGAGTAGAGGTTGTTGTCCGTCGCTTGCGTGTTGTCCCACGAGCGGATCACGTCGGGCAGCTCCACCGTGTTGGCTTTCACCTCGCTCCTCACGTCGTTTATCTCATTGCTCAGTCGGCTTTGGCTCGTCTGCGACAGCACGTCGCTTATCTCGATGTCGGCCTCCGTCGGTCTCACCAGCTTTTGGTCCACCACCGTAATGCGGCTTTCCCGGTAGCCGGCGGCAAAGTATAGGTCACTCTCCAGTCGCACCTTCTGCCCGATGCCCAGACTCACACCGCGCTTCTGCAGGTTCACATAGTCGGTTCCGCATTTATACACGCTTTGGTCCAGGCAGTGCTCGGCCATGTATTTCTCCACAGCCGATGCAAACTCTTGCTCGGCTATCGGGTAATACTCCTTGGGCATACGCACGTTCCATAATATATAGGTGTCGCCCTCCTTCGGTATCAGCCCTCCGCCTGGCACTTGCGTGTCATCGTCATAGGGCCATATCGTGATAATCTCAAACTCCCTCGTCGTGCTGTCGAAGTTCACCTCAAAGTAGTGCTCGTTGTCCTCGTCGTTACCCAGTCCGGCGAGTTGTCCGCTCTGGAAGGTCACGCGCTTCACCAGTCCGGCTATCTCGTAGTTGTTCGGGTCAAAACTCATCCCGCTGTCCTGGAAGTAGTAGATGTCGAATGGCTCGCCGTCTTCGCCCGTCTTCGTCTCTTTCCTCACGGCGCTCACCGTACCCGTCCGTCGGGGATAGATGTCCGCAAAGCTGCTCTGTTCGTAGTGCTCCACGAGGCCCTGCTCCGTCCGTTGCTCCACATAGTTCGCGCGGCTCGGCAACTGCAGCCGGCTGTAGCCGTATTGCTCCGCATCGATGTTTCTCGTGCTGCCTATAGGGAAGAGCCGGGTGAAAAACTTCACGTTGTCTGCCGTGTCGCGCTCCAGGCTCACAAGTCCGTTGCCGTAGCCCAGCGTCACCGCCTCGCCACGCTCGCATCGGCACACGTTCACCGTCATCCCTTCCACCCACCATTCGGTGTCTGCCTCGTCGGCTATCTGCTTCAGCGCGTCTGAGCAGTACACGCCCTCCGAGTAGTCTATCACGATGTTCCCCGTCTCCTCCACCTTGCCCACCTTCCAGTCCGTCGTGCCGCCCATCCAGCGGTTCAGGTTCTTCACCACCAGCGCCACGTGCTCGCGAGCCGTCGCGGTGTAGGCAAAGAGGGGAGTGCCTTCGGTGTTCAGCATCAGGGCTTGCTTCATCAGGCTCGCCGCGCCATATAGCTTCAGCGAGTAGTTCCATTTCCGCTTGCCCGTCTGCTTCGGGCTGTAGGCTTCCATACACCAGTATTTCTTCCCCTCCCACAGCGTCCAGTCGTTCACCTCCAGGCTCACGCTCTCCGGGCTGTCCAGCGACACACTCAAGTAGTCGTCACCTCCCACTTCCTCGTGGTGGGTGCTGCTCTCGTCGGGCACGAGCTTCGCACGGAGCGCATTCTGCTTGTCATATATCTTCAGTTCCATCTGCTCAATCAGTGTTCAATCGTTGATAAAAGGGCGCTTTAACGCCTTTCAATATTGGGGCTTCGGCTCGCGAAATTTCAGCCGCATTCGGCTACACACGCCGCCCTCGCCCAGAGGGGTCAGCTGTTCGGTTTCTGTCGTGCCGAGGTAGCGCAGGGTGAATGTCCGCCCGATCTCGGGCACCCGCAGTTTCACCCACCCTTTCTCGCCTTCCACCAGCGTGCTGAAAAAGTTGCCCCACTGCACGAAGTATTTCGCCGTCGTCTCTGCCCACAGGCAGAAGTAGAGTTCCACGTCGCGTGCCTGCAGGTGCAGTTCTATCTCCTCGGGCAGTTCCTCGCCGTCCGCGTCGGGGTTGTCCACCACCGTCAGCTCTTTCGTGCTGCTCGGCTTCAGCAGGGCTTCATAGTTCGTCCACTCGCCCGCCTTCTTCTCCGTCAGAAACACACCCCACTCCGTGGCGGCGTCCTTCTCGTTGATGTATAGCAGTCCTTTCGTTATCTCCATCGTCTCATCGGGTTTTGATGCCGTCCCTCCGCAGGGTCGACAGGTCGTCTTTCATGCCTTTTAGGTCCTGGCGCATCTGTGTCAGCGTCTCGCTGCAGTCGCCCGTGTTCGCTTCGATGCGTTTCAGGTGTCTCAGCGCCGTCTCCATGCTCACAGCCACGTTCTCCACGTTCGTGTCGATGTTCGTCTCGTGAATGAGCATCGAGGTGTACAGGCCTTCGAGCTTCGTGATGCTTTCTTGCGAGGCGGTCGTGTAGGCACCGCTCTTCCCCGTCTGGGTCGTGCTGTCGGCTTTCCACAGGTCGAGTCCTTTGTCCTTCGCCAGCTGTTGGTATTTCTCCATCAGCGAGTTGAACGTTCCTTGCTGGCTCAGCGCATTGTCGGTCATCTCGTCCAAAATACGAACGTAGTTCTCAAATTTCGCATCGTCCGTCAGGTCGTCTCGCTTCATCACATTGAGCATCTCTTCCTGCGCTTTTTCCAGGTAGGGCGCAAGCGTCACGGTGTATATCATCTGCTCGGCCAGCGTCTCCAGCATCTCCGTCAGCGAGTCCACAAAGGCTTCGCCTGCATCGGTGCCGTTCTTGAAGGCGTCCACCAGGGCGTCGCTCAGAGTCTGCCCCAAGTCGCCGAAGATGTCCTCGAAGTAGTCTTTCACCTCGTCCCATGCTTCCTCGGCTTCGTCATAGAGGTCTATCATGTATTGCAGGGCTTCCTTGTCGTTGTCCGCAAACTCGCGGCTGTTCAGTATGCTCTCGGCCAACTTGCGATTCAGATTGCCGGCGGAATCTATCAACTCGGGATACACGTCCAGAATGCTGCTGTAGATGTCCTTGCCCTTGCCCCAACCGAATAGGCCCGTCTTCTTGTGTCCCGTCTTGATCTCGATGTCCGCCAGCCCGGCATAGGCTTCCTTCAGCTTCGAGTAGTTCGAGTTCGCCACCGTGTTCCAGAAGGCGCTTCCCGTCTCTTTCCACGCAAACTGCTTCTGCTGGTCGGCCGTGCCGGCTATCTCGTTCCGCAGGTCGGCATAGGCGTCTTTCATCACCTTCACCGCATTCGTCGCCTTCGCATAGCTGTCCGTGCCGAATATGGTCTCTGCCTTCTCATATTCCAGGTTCTGCTCCATCAGCAGCAGGTTGTATTCCCGTTGTTGGGCTATCACCTCTTGCATAATCTTCTCCAGAGCTTCCTTGTGCCGTGCGTTGGCTTCAAAGGCTTTCGTCAGATAGCTGATCGCTTCGCCGGCTATGGCTTGCACGCCGCCAAAGATGCCGCCCTCGGCAAAGCCCTTGCTGATGTTGCTCACCGTCGACATCGTGTCCTGCACCGTGCTCATCGCCTCGGCCATCGTGTCGTTGCCTGCCGCTTCAAACATCTCGCTCAGCTTCCCCGCCAGGTCGCCCACTATGTCGGCCGAGGCAGCGGCGCTCTCCCCAAGGTTCTTTATCTTCGTGTTCAAGCTCTTGGCGTCGCCGTCCTCGCTCTGCTTGAAGAAGTCTTTCACCGCACTGGCCAACGCCTCAAAGGGGTTCTTGCTCACCACCTCTTTCTTCAGCTTCTCATACTGCTCGGTCAGAGCCTTCAGCTTCTCAGGGCTTTTCTCCAAGGTCTGCAGGTCTTCGGGCGAAAATCCCAGGTCCACCATCTCTTTCTGCGTGATCTTCTTCGTCACGTTGCCCTGGCTGTCCTTCACCTCGGCCGTACCCTCGCTGTCTTTCGCCGCGCGCAGGTAGTCCATCAGCAGCTTGATCCGGTCTATTATCTTCTGTATCTCGCCCACGCTCTTCGCCGATGTGTCGGCAAACATCTCCACCAGAGCCTTGTTCTCCTTGCTCAGCTCCGTCAGCTGCGCCTCGTCCACAGCCTTCAGCGCAGCCTTCTCTTGCTTCGACAGCTCGGCCAGGGCTCTGCTCTTCGCATCCTCGCTCAGCGGCGCACCCTTCGCATCAGTCGCTTTCTCGAGGCTCGCGCGGTCCTTAGCAAACTTCTCAAGGATGCTCGCACGCTGGGCTTCGTAGTCTTCATACTTCGAAAGGAGGTCTTTATAGAGCTTCGCTTCTGAGTTCTGCTTGTACTTGACAGCCGCTGCTTCATATTGCGTCAGATAGTTCTTCTGGTCGGCGCTTAGATCATCATACGAGACTGTCGGTCGTTTAAGTCCTTGTTTCTTCCAATCCGGGTGTGCTTGTTCAAAGGAAAGGTTGGATATATTTTGCAATTCATCAATCCATTCCTGCTGACGCTGGCGGTTGGCTTCAATGAGTTTGTCGTAATTGAGGTTGATGGTTTCAAGTTCCTTGTCAAAACCTTCTTGCAGACCGTCAATCTCGGCTTGTCTCAAGTCGAATGCGGTCTGCTTCTCGCTGGCTTCTTGCTTTCGTTGTGCCGCTTCGACTTGTCGTTTTTTTTCTTCTTGCTCGGCGGCTTTTACGTTGGCTTTTTCCGCCTCCGTCAGACCGGTTTTCTTGGTTTTGGCCTTTTTGGAGGTATCACCGCCCGCAGCTTCGTAGTTTGCTTTTGCTTTTTTCTCTTCATCTCTTGCCTTCTTCAAGGCTGCGAGATAAGAGGCTTCGTCCGGATAGAGAGTTCGGTCGTTTCGGTTCTTGATTACCTTGGAAACTTCATTCTGAGCCTTCGTCCATGCGCTCTTAGCATCTTTCATGTAGTCCTTGGAAGCATTCTCCTGTATGCTCTTGACACGAGCCGTAGCAGACCCGATGCGGCTCTGCAGTTCTTCTACGCTCGTGGCTACGGCTTCACCAGGTAATTGAACGAGTTTCTTGCCCTCATTTTGGGCTTTTTGAATACTATTCTTATAGTAATTGATGGTCTTTGTGGTCGTTTCCTTGTCCATGGTGTTGAGATTGGCCATGAACTTGTTGTGATAGTCGGTGCGTACTTGCTGCACCTCTTTCCATACGGTAGCCTCTCCTGCTTTAATCATCTCGCGGAGTGCGCCATTGTAGGTCTGAAGCCACCCGCGTGCGTTATGCACTTCCTTATCGTATTTTTTGTGAAGGGTATTGAATAAATTGAGATCATTCTCTGATAGGGAGTATCTTCCCTTTGCGTAATACTGCTCACGCAATTGGAGGTACTTCTTCAATTCTGTCACACGCTGGTGGTCGCTCTTTAGGTTTCCTTCTCCTTTTATGTTTCGCTCTTCTCGCAATTCCTCGTTGTATTCACGACGTGCCTCTGTCAGTTTGTCGATAAGGTCTTTTTCGGTTTCATACTTTTCGAAAACAGACGGCATCAAAGTCTTCAACTTAGCAAGAGCAGCCTGCTTGTCCTGCTCCGCAGCGGTCTCATTTGTGATGGTGTTGATGCAGTCTTCAATGGCGGTTTTCTTGTCATTGATGGCATCAGCCTGTTCTTTCTCGCGAGATGTCACTCGTTCGGTTTCATCCTCCACGGCACTGCACTTCTCATAGTAGATGGCCAAGGCTGCTGCAGCCGACAATATAACGGTGGCGAGCAGCACATACGGATTCGCACTGGCGGTGATATTGAAGGCTTGTTGGGCTGCGGTAGCAAGACCTAGTTCTTTGCGGAACATCATAACCAAACGGATGTTCTCTACAAACGATGCCGCCTGCTGTACGGCGATGGTCGCAATCACGGCTGCCTTATAGGTTCCATATACAGCCACAAGCGTCATCAATGCTTTCCCCACAGCCTCATAATTCTTCACTAGCTCCGAGGCTACCTCGATGCTGCCCGTCAGCACGCCCTCGCTCTTCTCGCCCAGCGCATTAAACATGTCGTCTATCGCACCCTCCAAGTTCGAAATCTGACCCTTCAAGCCCTTGCTCTGCTTTTCCAACATGCCGTGAAACTTTCCGCCCTCGGCGGTCGCATCGGCAAACGCCTCTGCCACCATCTCCGAACTGATCGCGCCGGCCGACATCTCGTCTTTCAGCTGACCGATGCTCTTGCCCGTCTTCTCAGCCATCGTCGCCAGCGGATTAAATCCGGCGTTGATCATCTGAAGCAAGTCCTGACCCATCAGCTTTCCCGTCGCCGACATCTGAGAAAAAGCCAACACTAGCGAGTTAAACCTATCGCGGTCGCCCATCGAGATGTCGCCTATCTCCTTCAGCGTCGGTATCACCTTCTCGGCCTCTATGTTGAAGCCCAGCATCGTCTGAGCACCGCTCGCAAGGTCGTTCAGCATCAACGGGGTGTCCACGGCATACTGACGCAGTTCGCCAAAAAAGGCACTCGCCTTGTCTTTGTCGCCAAGCAGCGTCTCAAACGAGATGCTCAGGTTCTCCACCTCTTCGCGCACCTCTATCATCGTCTTCACAAACTCCATCGCCTTCTGGGCGGTAAACACACCGCCAAGCGTCATGCCCACCTTCTTTAGCGACTCGTCAAGCAAATTCGCCTTCGTCTGGGCGTCAAGCATACCTTGGCTCAGGTTGCCCTTCATCAGCAGTTCCACTTCTACGGCTCTCATGTTCTTTCTACTACTTCTTTAGTTGCGTCTGAAACAGTTCCAATATCTCCTCCGCGGTCCGCTTCCCGCCCACCTTCTTCCGGGCGGCGCGCTTATTCCCGCGCTTCACTTTTATGTACCTCGGAGCGTCTGCCAGCATCATCACCAGCGTCTCCCAGTTCACGCCCCACAGCACGTAGTCCAAGCTCCAGCCCGTCGCCTGCACCACCTGCCACAGCATACCAAAGAGGCTATGTGAACGCTCATACCGCGTTCTTAACTCCCCTTTGCCTCGTGGCTCGTCATCGTCGGCTTCAGCGGATTCGTCGCCACCAACAATGCGATAATACTCTCGAAACCCTGCGTGCCCAGCAGCAGCGTCCATCTCCTGAAGGCGGCTTCCAGCCAACGCGAGTCTACGGTCTCGCGCAAGAACCAAGCCACTGCGCCCGTTAGCCACCGCCCCGACCACCGTCCGCGGCACAGCGTCAGCGCCACTATCCGGCTCACCGTCTTCCCATGCTCGCCCACCCACACCAGTCGCTCCGCCTCGCTCATCTTTTCCAGCTCTTCATGGGTCACGCCGAGGCTCGCAAACTCCCGCGCCATGCGTATCTGAGTCCCCAGCGTGGGCCGCCCCATCGTGAAGCGAACCTGCCACGGCTTCTTCTTCCAAGGCAGCTTCACCGCCTTAAAAGGAACGGAGACACCTACGTCCAAAAGTGCCTCCGCCGCCTGTTTCTCTATCCTGCTCTGCTTCATAGCCGCTTAGGCCGTTACGTTGTTGATGCTGAAGGGCGAACCGCCGTCGTCGGGGATCAACGCTTTGGTCTCCACCTTAATCTTCGACACACTGTCAAGGCTCAAGTCGCCGTCAATATAGGCCGACACAAAGGCTTTCTTCACCACAATCTCGTGCGATGAGTCGGTCTGGATGGTCAGCTTGCCACTGGTCTGAACCAGCGCCGACGGAGCCGACCAGCCGGTCGTCTGCTCGCCGGTCTTCACCACCGCGCCGCCCATCAGCGTCGCCATGTTGTCATAGTCCATCTGGATCAGGTCAAAACTCGGCGCTATCGTGCCGTTCGATTTGGGAATCACGAGCACTGGGCCGCCGTGCTTCTGCGCGGCATTAATCTCAGTCACCTCGCCTTTCGCTCCGTTCAATTTGAAACTGCCCTCTTCGATGTAGCCGAGCAGTAAGTCGTCTAGCTTCACGGCTGCCAAGCCGTACATGAAATCGTTCATACTTTTCTTGTTTTAATGATTATTGTTGTTACTATCACCGCCCCTGCCACCGCGCCGGCGGCAAATGCCCACCAGTCAAACGCCGTTCGAGCGCTTTTCAATCGCTCCTCGCTCTGCTCCCGAAGGCGCTTCTCAAGGCTCGCGTTCACCTCGCTCAGTCGTTCGGTGCTCTGAGCGTAAGCCACACACAAGCGCTCCAGGCTGTCGCAGCTGCTCTCTATCACCAGGGTGGGGGGCTTGCCATCGGCGTTCTGCTTCACGCTGGCTTTCACCTTCGCCCGGCCGCTCGCCGCCGTGTAGCTCGCACCCTCGGGCAAGTGGGTCAGCGTGCTGTCAAGTGCCAGCGTCAGGCTCGTTCGGTCTTCCGCCACACTTTCCGTCCACACTGCCTTTGTCACGCTCTCCGCCCAGGCGCTTGCGCTGTCCTTTCGTTGGTTTAGTTCCACCGCTTGGCTTGCCTTCACCGCCGTCTTCGCTGAGCGACAGCTCACTGCTAACAGGGCAAGCAGCACGATGAGGACATAGCTGAATGGCTTCAATAGCCCGCGACAAGCGGTTGACAGCCCGCCGCGTAAGGTTGTTCTCTGCCACCAGCTGCTCGGTGATCTTCGTGTTTTCTTCATACTTCTTTTGGGTTTCCACAAGCAGCGTCGACACGTCTTCGTACATCACCTTGTAAGTGTCATGCACGCTCTTCGCCGTCTTTGCCGCCGTGGCTTTTCGGTTGGCAACCCAGGCGATGGCGGCGCCGATGCCGCCCGAGGGGATTGCCCATTGGATGATGTCTATTATGGTTCCTGCCATCGTCTGGTTGCTTTTCATTGTTCGTTATTGGTATATGCCTATCTCTTTCAGCCACTTCTGCACGTCGAAGCTCGGGCAGGCTTTCGCCGCAAGCTCGTTGTGACCCACTATGCGGATGCTCGGAAACCGCTCGTGGAAGTTCCTCACGTAGGCGGTCAGGGCTTTACGCTGGGCCTCCGTGCGCGTGTCCTTGGCGGTCTTGCCGTCCTTGGCCACGCCGCCGGCATACACAATGTGCCGGCTCACCGAGTTGTAGCCCTTCGCCCCGTTGGTCACTTCCCACGGGTCCACCTCTGCATCCTCGTTGTTCCCCACCATGCGCTCCACCGTGCCGTCAAGGTGGATGAGGTCGGTGTAGCCCACTTGCTTCCATCCCCTTCCGCCCTTGCTCACGGGGTCGGTGTGCCAGTGGCGTATCTCTGCCGACGT
>CAVFEZ010000116.1:0-18760 GCA_963621665.1 Akkermansia muciniphila
CGCCACGGTGCTGCTCTACGGCGACATCGGCGACGGTGACAAGGTGGAGAGCGCGAGGGTGGTGAGCGAGCTGATGTCGCTCGACGCGGCATACGGCAAGATAGACGTAAGGATCAACAGCAGGGGCGGCGACGTGTTCAGCGGCATGGCCATATACAACACGCTCCGCCAGATGGCGGCAGACGTAACGATATACGTGGACGGCCTGGCCGCGAGCATTGCCGCCATCATCGCCCTGTGCGGCCGCAGGATGTACATGAGCCCGTGGGCGAAGCTGATGCTGCACAGCGTGAGCGGCGGCGCATGGGGCAACGCGAGCGACCTGCGGAAGACCGCCGACCAGATAGAAGCCCTGGAGAGGGACCTGAGCGAGATGATAGCCAAGCGGCTGGGCATGGAGGCCGGCGAGGTGCGGCAGGCGTATTTCGACGAGAGCGACCACTGGATAGACGCAGAAGACTGCGTGAGGATGGGTCTTGCGGACGGCCTGTACGACATGGGCGAGGCGGACGCGGAGGAGCAGCCCTCGGACGAGGAAGAGATATACCGATATTTCAATAACCGGCTCAGAGAGCCACAAAACAACAAAGACATGGCATTGATAGACGACATCAAGGCACTTCCGAGTTTTGAGAACAAGGAAGACAGCGCGTCGATAGTGGCGCACATCAAAGAGTTGGAAAACAAGGCGACGAAAGCCGAGGCGCAGACGCAGGCGATAGCCCAGTATCAGGCACGCATCGCCGAGCTGGAGGCCAAGGAGGCGGACTCGTATCTGGACAGCGCGATAGCCTCGGGCAAGATAAAGGCGGAGCAGAAGGAGCAGTACAGGAAGCTCATGGCCGCCGACAGAGCCGCCACGGAGTCGCTCATCGACAGCATGAAGCCCGCACCGAAGGCCGGACCCATGGCGAAGGACGTGTACCGGGAGACGGTGAAGGGCGGTTTCGAGAACAAGACCTGGGACGAGCTGGACAGAAGCAACCAGCTGGGCGCGCTGAAGGCGCAGAACCCCGAGCTGTTCCAAGCGAAGTACAAAGAGAAGTACGGGGTGGAGTATGCCGTGTAAGCCCCGGCAACGAGAGAGAACGGCCAACAGAAACAACATAACAACAAACAAAGCAAGAAGAATATGGCACTAAACAAACAAATCTGGCTGAGCACCATCCAGGAGAACTTTTACCCGAACGACTCGTTTGCCGCCCACTCGGTGGACGACAGCGCATTCGTGAACTACAGGACGGTACACGTGCCGAACGCCGGCGCGCCGAGCGGCGTGGTGATCAACCGCACGCAGAAGCCGGCGAGCGTGGACCAGCGCACGGACAACGAGCTGACCTACGACATCGACGAGCTGACGACCAACCCGATACACATCCCCAACGTGGACGTGGTGGAGCTGAGCTACGACAAGCGCCAGAGCGTGCTGATGAACGACCGCCAGCAGCTGCAGAAGGCAGCGATGGAGAACCTGCTGTACAAATGGGCCGAAACGGGCACCACCATCAAGACCAGCGGCGAGGACACCGCGGCGCACACCTCGACGGCCGCCACCGGCACGCGAAAGAAGATAACGAAGGGCGACGTGCTGAAGATAGCCACCCGGTTCAACGTGGACGACGTGCCGCTGGAGGGCCGCTACCTGCTGCTTGACGCGAGCATGTACAACGACCTGCTGACGGACCTGACGGACAAGGAGCTGAGCGCATACCTGGCCAGCGCCAACGCGCAGGGCGGCGTGCTGGGCAGGCTGTACGGCTTCGACATCATGATGCGCTCGAGGGTGCTGCGCCTGAACGAGGGCAAGGTGGTGAAGTGGGACGCGGAGGGCGAGGCCGCGGAGACCGCCGCCGCACTGGCATGGCAGCAGGGCTGCGTGAGCAGGGCGCTGGGCGAGGTGAAGATGTTCGACTCCACCGACAACCCGCTGTACTACGGCGACATCTACTCGTTCCTGCTGCGCACGGGCGGAGCTCTGCGCCGCTACGACAAGAAGGGCGTGGCGCTGCTGAGCGAATAAGGACTTCTGTTTCACTCATTATAAATACATTCTGTCAGACCCGGCACGCACTCCGAGGGCACTCCCCAAGGCGGGGCTTGCCGGGGCTTTCTTTTCGGGGGAATCATCGGGGACTACCCGGACGGCTCGGACTTCTCGGACGGCTCTGAGGGTAATCAGAGGGGACGATCGGGACTGACGGGCGGCAGCAATGAATGACTTGCACGGAAACACAAAAAACAAAAAAAACAAAAGAAAAATGGAACTACCAAGAGTAAAAATACAATTCCTGAACGGACAGCTGGGCACCGTGGGTGACAGCGAGGACGGGCTGACGGCACTGCTGTGCGGCGCCGCGGCAGAGGGAGGGTTCAAGCTGGGCACGCCGTACGAGGTGACGAGCATGGACGACGTGGCTGACCTGGGGATAACCTACGCCAAGAACACGGCGCTGTACAGGCAGCTGGAGGATTTCTACAACGAGGCGGGAAGCGGCACGAAAGTGGTCGTGTACGGCGTGGCCTCGGGGGACGGCTTCTCCGCCACCTCCTACTGCGACTACACGAACGCCGACGGGCCGGGGCTGCGCGACCTGATAGCGCGCGAGAACGGCAAACTGCGCGGCGTGGGCGTGTGCAACCTCGACATACCCACGGGGCTGACAGACCTGCTGCAGAAGGCGCAGCAGACGGCGGAATGGGCGACGACGGAGCTTTACGCGCCGCTGTTCGTGGCCGTGGAGTGCCGCAACTTCGAGGACGCAGACTCGCTGACGGACCTGACGGCACTGACGTACAACAGATGCTGCGCCGTGGCGGGCAGCACGAGGAGCGGCGACAGGGGGGCGTGCATAGGCACGCTGCTGGGCAGAGTGGCGGGCACGGGCGTGCAGCGGAACATAGGGCGCGTGAAGGACGGCGCACTGTACCCGACGGGAATGTGGCTCGGGACAAAGAAGATAGACGAGAACCAGAGCGCGGTGAGCGCCGTACACGGCAAGGGCTACATAGTGCCGAGGAAGCACGTGGGGCGGAGCGGCTACTACTTTGCCGACGACCCGATGGCCACGGACCCGACGGAAGACTACGCCACGCTCGCCAACCGGAGGGTGATAGACAAGGCTTACCGCATAGCCTACGACACGATGCTCGACATGCTCCTGGACGACATAGAGTGCAACACGGACGGCACGATACAGGCCGCCGTGGCGAAGAGCTGGCAGCAGACGGTGGAGAACGCCATAAACCTGCAGATGACCGCTGGCGGGGAGCTGAGCACGGACAGCGGCGGCTCGGGCGCGGAGGTGTATGTGGACGAGACGCAGAACGTGGTGGCGACGGGCAAGGTGGCCGTGACGCTGAAGGTGCAGCCGCGCGGCTACGCCCGTTACATAGACGTGAACCTGGGCTTCAACGTGAGCGCGAACTGACTTTACGAATAACCCGAAAAAAGACAAAGAGCAATGAAGAATACAAGAGAATACGAATGGGCCGACATCAGCGTGGTGCTCGCCGGCCGGACGGTGACGGGCCTGCGCGGCGTGAAGTACGGGTCGAAGCAGGAGAAGGAGCTGGTACACGGCAAGGGGAACAAGCCCTGCGCCATACAGCACGGGAACAAGACGTACGACGGCGAGCTGACGCTGCTGCAGAGCGAGTATATCGCCCTGAGGGAAGCGTGCGGCGGCGACGTGCTTGACGGGTCGTTCACCATAGTGGTGTCGTACGGCAACCCGACGAAAGGGGACACCGTCACGACCGACATACTTGTCGGCGTGGAGATAACCGAGGACACGACGGAATGGAAACAGGGCGACAAGTTCCAGGAAAAGAGCCTGCCGTTTATCTACCTGGACCAGAAAGCGGCGTAGACTCCCGGGGTGATTATCGGGGACAACTCGGACGGCTCGGACAACTCGGACAACTCCGGGGCTAATCACGGGGACAACCCGGACAACCCGGACAACTCGGACAACCCGGACGACCCGGACAACTCCGGGGCGACTGGGGGGAATGACAAAAAAACAATCTAAAAACAAGAAGACAATGGAATATACCGAAGAACAGGCGAGAGAATGGAAAGCCAAATGGGGCGACCTGTATGAGATAAGCGTGGAGGGCAAGAGCTGCATCCTGCACAAGCCGACACGCAGGGACCTGAGCTACGCCAGCGTGGTGAAGGACCCGATAAGAATGAGCGAGGTGATGCTGAAGCAGCTGTGGGTTGCGGGCGACGAGGAAATGCAGACCCGCGACGACCTCTTCATGGCAGTGGTGAACAAGATGGAAGCCGTGCTTGCGGTGAAGGAGGCCGAAATAAAAAAGCTCTGACGGATGCCGGTGTGCCCGGCTCGGAGGAAGACGGCGCGCCCGACGTGCTGTATCTGGACACGCTGCTGCGGTACTACATGCACGTGGACCCGTGGACTCTGGGCGACGAGGAGTGGGCGTGGACAATAGCCTACCTTATCGACATCCGCAAACAAGAAAAAAAGGCCAATGGATAACGTACTGAACTTTATCATCAAGCTGCAGGCGCAGGGCGGCAACGTGCAGGCCGTGGCGCGGCAGGTGAACCAGCAGCTGGACACGATGATGCAGCGGGCCGAAGGGGTGAAGGCAAAGCTCCGGTCGGCCTTCTCCCTGGAGAACTTCAAGAGCCAGCTGACGAGCCTGCCGGGGATGGACTTCCTGATGAACCCCTACACGCTGATCGGCGCCGGCATAGGCGCGATAACGAAACTGGGGGCGCAGGCCGAGATGACGAGCACGGCCTTCAGGGTGCTTGTGGGCGACGAGCGGAAAGCCGCCGAGGTGCTGGGTGAGATCAACGACTTTGCGGCGGCGACCCCGTTCACGAAGCTCGACCTGGAGAAGGCTGCGCAGACGATGCTCAACTTCGGCGTGAAGAGCGACGGGGTGATGACCACGCTGAAGCAGCTGGGCGACATCTCGATGGGCGACTCGCAGAAGCTGGACTCGCTGGCTCTGGTGTTCGGCCAGGTGAGCGCCGCCACGAAGATGTCGGGGCAGGACCTGATGCAATTCATCAACGCCGGGTTCAACCCGCTGAAGGAACTGGCGGCGATGACGGGCAAGAGCTACGAGGAGCTGCAGGCGGTGATGAGCAAGGGCGGCATCAAGACGGAGGACGTGGCGGCCGCCATAGCCCACGCCACACAGGAGGGCGGACAGTTCCACGGGATGATGGACGCGACGGCGCAGACGCTGTCGGGGAAATGGAGCACCGCCATAGGACAGCTCCAGCAGCAGGCGGTGGAGATGTATGACAAGATGCGCCCGGCGATACTTGCCGCGGTGGACATCTTCTCGACGCTGGCCAACGCGGTGCTGAACGTGGCGGGCTTCTTCGCGGAATGGGGCGACGTGATAGCCATCGTGGCCGGGGCGGTGGGCGCCGCCGCGGCGGTGCTGAACTGGGCGAAGATAGCGACCGCCGCCTACGCCCTGGCGATAGGGGGCGTGACAACGGCCACGTCGGCATGGAGCGCAGTGCAGTCGGTGCTGAACATGGTGATGGCGGCGAACCCGTTTGTGCTGGTGGCCGCCGTGGTGGCCGCCCTGACCGTCGCGGTGGCGGGGTGCTGGTACAAGTTTGCGGGCTTCAGGGCCTTCATACTGACGATGTGGGACGTGCTGAAAGGCCTGGGCAACATCATCAAGGAGTACCTCATCGACAGGATCAGGACCTTCATGAGCGGCATAGGCAAACTGGGCGACGCGCTGGGCAAGCTCTTCAGCGGCGACTTCAAGGGGGCATGGACATCGGCGGTGGACGGGGTGAAAGACCTGACGGGCATAACAAGCGCGGAGAAAGCCGCCGGGGATGTGAAGCGGCTCGCCGGCGGCGTGGCCGCCGACTACGCCCGGCACAAGGCGGAAGAAGACGCGAAGCAGGCCTCCAGAGGGAAGAACGGGAAGAGCAGCGGCATTGCCGCCCCCGGGCTGAAAGGCAGCGGCAGGTATGCCCTGAGCGGCGGCGCGGACGGCGGCGGAAGCCCGGGCGGCGGCAATGGCGGCAGAGGCGGCGGCACGGGCGGCGGCAAGGCTGCGGAAGCCCTCGCCACGGGCGGCACGCGGAACACGCAGGTGACGGTGAACATAGGCAAGCTGATAGAGAGCATGACGGTGACGATGGCCGACAAGACGGACACCGGGGAGCTGGAGAGGGTGATACTGCAAAGCATCAACCGCAGTCTGGCGATAGCGACAAGTACGGACAGATAACGAAAGAAACAGGGATGGCACGAACGATAGCAGAAATAAAGAAGACGATGACGGACGCCTTTCTGGCCGACGCGGACATAAGGGAACTGTACGGCATAGAGAGCGGCGCGACATGGGCGGAGAGCTTCTCGACGGTGAGCGTGGAGAACATCCTGCTGTATGTGGTTGCCGCCTGCTGCCATGTGGTGGAGACGCTGACGGAACAGTGGATGAAGGAGGTGGAAGACCAGATGGCGAGCGCGGTGGTGGCGAGCGTGCCGTGGTACTACAAGATGGCACGGGCGTTCCAGTACGGCGACGCGCTGGTGTTCCTGGACGACACGCAGGGCTACGGCTACGCGAAGGCGGACGAGAAGAAACGGGTGGTGAAGTATGCCGCCGTGAGAGACCGCGGCACGAGCGTGGAGATACTGGTGAGCGGGGAGGAGGACGGCAGTCCGGTGGCGCTTTCGGAGAGCGTTCTATCGTCGTTCAAACAGTATATGAACAGGGTGAAGGTGGCGGGGATAGTGCTGAACATACGCTCGCAGGCCGCCGACCGCATGACGATAGCCGCGAAGGTGTGGGTGGACCCGCTGGTGATAGACAGCGGCGGGACGCTGATAAGCGACGGCACTCGCCCCGTGGACACGGCGATAGCGGACTATCTGAAGAACATAGTGTACGGCGGGACGTTCAACAAGACGAAGCTCGTGGACGCCATACAGGCGGTGGAGGGCGTGGAAGACGTGGAGCTCGGCGAATGCCGGTACATGGCGGCAGGCGGCTCCGCATGGACGGCGGTGAGCGGAAACAACTACACGGCGGCAGGCGGCAGCCTGACGGCGGAGGGACTGGAAAACTCGATAAGCTATGTGGTGGAAGACTGATTTGCTGAAACTGGGCGCGGGACTTCTGCCGCCGATGCTGCGCAGCCGCCTGACGGTGGCCCTGCTGAGGGTGATGCTGCTGCCAGTGAGATATACCTACGGCAAGCTGCAGGCGGGACGCAAGAACGCCAACCAGCGGCTGGGCACGACCGCCAACGCGGCGAGCATAGAAAAGGCTCTGAACGACGCCTTCTTCCTGACGGAAGGACAGATAACGCTGGAGGAGGGCGACGAGGACGACCGCGTGTACTGGCACAGGAAGGCGGAGGGGCAGGAGCCTGCCACGCTATGGCTGAAGACGGAGAAAGGGACGGTGCTGAAGGAGCGCGGCGAAACGTCGTACAAGGACAGCTTCGCGGTGAGGGTGCCGACGTTCCTCTGCACCTCGACGGACGGCACTGCCGACAAGTACGGCGGGCGCAACCTGAGGGACATAAAGATATTGCTGAACTACTACAAACCGGCGGGACGAACGTACCGCATAGAACTATACGACTATGAATAGACTGAAATTCAACGAGGGCGGACAGCCCGTCTACCTTGACGACCTGGAGACGCTGCAGGCGAACGCCATGGCAGACACGGCGGCACTGGCCAAGGCACTGGCCCAGGACACGGCGGCATTCCTGCTGCGGCCGCTGCGGACGGCGCAAAAGGAAGCCGGCGCGGCGGCATACACGGTGAAAGGCGGCAGCGCGATGATAAACGGCGAGATGGTGTCGTGGGACGACACGGAGGTGAGCCTGGGCGAGGCGACGGACCCGGTGTACCTCTGCGTGAAGCGCACGGAGAGCGACAGCCGCACGTTTGAGGACGGGCAGTCGAGGGCGTGCGCGACGAGCGTGGAGGCATGGATGGCCGCCAGCGCAAGCGGCGCGGCGGAATGGTACAACGCCCGGGAACTGCCGGACATGGCGGGGCTGCTGCGGACGGCGCTCGGGATAAAGGACGAGCCGGAATGGAGGGACGCGAAGGGCGTGACATTCCAGAACGGCTACAGCGGCACGGTGGCGATAAAGGAGACGGACGACACGTACCGCGTGAAGATAGACATAAAGAGCGTGCAGGGCTCGGCGGTGACGGGCTACCCGCTGCTCTTCCTGACGACGGAGCCCTGCCTGCAGACGTTCGTGTCGTCGGCCGAGGCCTGCGTGGACATCGACAACAAGATGTACCACTTCATGGTGACCGGCTACGACGGCCAGGTGACGGCGGACGTGAGCCTGCCTTTCGACAACGTGAGCACGGTGACGGGACTGGACGTGAAGATGATATTCGACCTACCAAAATTCTGACGCGATGGACACGATATACAACCTGCAGAAGCGCGCCGACGAGCTGCGCAAGAAGACCGAGACGGACAGCATAACGCCGGAGGACGTGGGCGGCCTGCACGCCGACACGCTCGCCTACATGGCCGGCATGGAACAGAACGCGGAGGGGCTGGGGATAAGGCGCGTGTACGCGAGCTACGCCGCCATGACAGCCGAAGGCGAAAGCCCGACGGGCACGGACGGGCGGCCGCTGAAATTCGGGCAGCTCGCGGCGATATACGACGCGGAGAACACGACGCAGGCGGAGACCGGCAACATATACGCCTGGCAGAAGGGCACGGGTGCGGCGGCATGGCTGCAGGTGGGGAACCTAAGCAACGTGTACGAGCTGCGCGACGCCATAGACAAGGCGACGGAAAAGGCGGAGGCGACGGCGGCCGCCCTTGAAGAAGTGAAGACGGAGGTGAGCGGCGTGCAGGGCGACCTCGACGACTTCAAGGCGACGAAGGGCGCAGCCGGCGGCATTGCCCCGCTGGACGAAAAGGGGCGGATAGCCGATGGGCTGCTGCCGGATTCGGCGACGGACGTGGTGGAGTTCGGCGGCTTTGTGTACGGCGTGGAGATAATGGCGGCGAGCACCGGCAACGCAGGGACGGTAGTGTATGACAGGACGGCGAAGCAGTTTGCCCTCCGGGAGGGTACTGTCGTTCTTAACCCCACATACTTCGGCAACTGGGCGACGAGGGGATTGTATGAGGACGACAGTCTTGTGCCGCTGCCGGGGAAGCTCTACGTGAACACCCAGGACAAGAAGATATACCGCTGGACGGGGGAAGACCTCGAAGAGGTGAGCGGACAGCTGGCTATCGGCGTGACGGCAGACACCGCCTTTGCCGGAAACAGGGGGCTGGCTCTGGAGACGGACATGAAGGGCGTGAAGTACGGCATGCAGACGAAGGTGGAGAAATCCGACGTGGAAATAATAGAAGCTTCCATCTACAAGGGCATCGCCACGGAGACATCGGAAAGAAAAGCCGCCGACACGGCAGAGGCAACGGAAAGAAAAGCCGCCGACACCAAGCTGCAGGGGCAGATAGACGCTTTGGACAAGTTCGCCGTGATGACGGAGGACGAGTATGACGCGCTGGAGACAAAGGACGAGAATACCTACTATATGCTGACGGAGGACTGACGCATGGGAATAAGAAAGAACGGAAAGGAAATATCCGCCGTGTACCGCGGAGGCAAGGCTATACAGGCCATATACAGGGGCGCAAGGCTCGTGTGGCAGGCGGTGAGCAGCTGCTTCGGCGCAGGATGGTGGGACAAGGAGAAACCCTGGAGGGGCGACGAGGGGTGGAAGAGCTAATCAATTTTAGGGTTAATCATTGGGGGACTTCTCGGACGGCTCGGACGGCTCGGACAACTCGGGCTAATCAAGGGAAAAGAAAAAAGGAAACAATATAAGCAAATAAAGATATGGCGACAGGAAAGATTGACCAGAAGATTACGGGTCTTGACATTGAATGGAACGGCTACCTTGGCAAGAGGGTGGAGGAGTTTCTGAAAGAACAACTGGCGAACCTCGGCGCGGACAAGGCAGGGTATATCGCCATGCTGGAAACGGACGAGGCGACAAACATGGTGACGGTGGGTGTGTTCGCAAGTGCGGAGGCCTACGCCAAATGGCATGCCGACCAAGAGGGGCAGGCGGAACTGCTGCTCTCGAGCGCAGACCTGCCCATGGGCAGCGGCGGCAGTTCGGAAAGCTCATACATCGTGAAGCTGGCGAACATGGGCGAGAAGAGCATCACCGCCACGAAGAAGGCAGACCTCGTGGCGAGGATACGCTTCACCTCGCAGCTCTACGACCCGTCGGACAAGAGCACCTCGGACACCAACGAGGACGCTGTGCTGACGATACAGACGAGGATGCAGAACGCATCGGAATGGAAGACGGCAGGGACTGTCGCCATACAGTCGCAGGAGGCGGCGGACACGGCGGCATACACGGAGATAGACCTTGCACCGTATATCAGCGACGGGACGCAGAGCGTGAGGATGATTGCCGTGGGCAACACGTCGGAGAAGAAGACGGCATACGTGAACATGACGGTGACGCTGACGAACATCACCATCACCTATCAGACGGCATGGCAGAAGCCCTTTGAGTACAGGGCGGCGGCACCAACCATCACCGTACCCATGCTGGTGACGGGCAGCATCGCCAAGGTGCTGCATCTGAAAGTGACGAGCGAGGACGGCACATACAGCAAGACATACGAATACAGCCTCGGCACGTCCACCTATACGGAGACACCGTACGCCGCAACCATTGACCACCCTGCCGCACACGGTATCTACAACATTGAGGCATGGATAACGTCGGGGGACACCGTGAAGACGGAGAGCACGACGCAGAACATCATGTGTACGCTGTCTTCAAGCACCACGCCGCTGCTTGTGCTGAACGACATAAGCAGTTTCTTCCAGAACTGGAGCACCGTGGCGGCTTTCAGCTATGCGATATATAACCCGAATGCCGATTCCACGGACATCACCTTTACCCTTGCCAATCTTGAAACGGGGGAGCAGCTCTTTACGGAGAGCGTGCAGAACGTGCAGAACTCTGTAGTGAGCACCCTTGTCTTCACCCTTGAGGTGGAGACCGAGGACAATACCAATTTCCCCGCGAGCATGACCTTCATGTCGGGGGACACGGCACTGAGGGATGCACTGAGGGTTGTCATCGACAACTCGGAGAACTTCGCCCCGACGAGCGGAGCGGACTTCTTCCTTGACCCCAAGACGAGGAACAACAGCGAGACAAGCCCCGCCACCGTCGTCAACGCCATGACGGGCAAGGCGGTGAAGGCAACATTTGAGGGGATGAGCTTCGTTTCCGACGGATGGATTATAGACGGCACCACCAACGCAAGGTGTCTGAGAGTGCTGGAGGGAGAAAAGGTAAGCATCAGCTATGATGCCTACAGCGACGACACCCCTGCGCAGGGACTTACGATAGAGGTGGACTTTGCCACAAGGAACGTGACTGACGAGGACGGCATACTCCTGAAGATGGGTACTGACTCCACGGTGGATACCCTGCCCGTGGGCCTGTGGGTGAAGGCGCAGGAGAGCTGCTTTATGTCCATGGAGAAGAGGAACGAGGGTTCGCAGAACTGGATATACAGCAAGGAGAAGCGCACCCATGTAGCCGTAAATATCGTGCCAAACCTCTACAACCAGGGCACGAACTATGTAAGGGTGTTCATCAACGGCATCATCAGCCGCGAGTTTGTCTACTCGGACAACGACAGCTTCTGGCAGGCGGTGGACGGCACGAAGAAGACAGGGGGCATTGTCATTGCCCCCGAGGGCGCGGACATCGACATCTTCGGACTGAGGATATACAAGAAGAGCCTCTCCGCCACCGACATCAGGCAGAACAGGCTGTCGAGCTTTGCCACCGTGGAGGAGAAGAGGGCCTTCAAGGAAAGGAACGACATACTGGGCGAGAGCGGACTTATCAGCTACGGCAAGGCGTACGACAAGTATGACACCATACTCTACAAGGGCAGCATCCCGTCGCTGAAATATCCCGACAGCACCGTGGGGGACGTGGTAATCCACAAGACGGGAGACCCCGCGCACAGCGGCACGCTCTACAACATGACGAGAAAAGGACAGGGTTCTACCTCGAAGAAATACTGGACGTGGAACATACAGAGCGACTTCAAGAGGGAGGACGCAAGATGGGTGGACGAGAACGGCGAAGACCACGGGCAGTGCTACCAGAACAAGGCAGGGCTGCCGATGGCGAAGAAGCTGGTGGACAAGAGAAACTGGGCTTCGTCGATGCAGAGCCACAAGATAGGGGCTACCGCCCTTTACAACGACCTCTACCGGGAGGTGGTGGGGAAGAACGAGATAACAAGCATCGAGGGCAACGAAAGCTGCCGCGTGTGCGTGTATGAAGACCCGTTCCTCGTGTTCCAGCAGGAGACGGACGACGCAGAGCCCGTGTTTATAGGCATGGGCACTTTCGGCTCGGGCAAGGCCGACAAGCCCACCTTCGGCTACGACAAGACAAAGACACCCGACATGCTGATGATTGAGGGGTCGGACAACAACCCCCGGCTTACCAAGCACCAGGTGCCGTGGATAGACGGCGATGTGTACTACGACGAGGAGGAGGAGGGCTACGTGTATGCAGGCACTACCTCGTGGGACTATGACCTCGGCAACCAGGAGACTATCACGAGGTTTCAGGAAGCCTTCAACTTCGTATATGCCTACGGCAACAGGATAAAGCCCTACAACGGCACGCTGGCACAGCTGAAAGCCGCAAGCGCATCGCTCGACATAAGCTGCCAGTATTGGGTGACAAAGGCGGAGACAGGCTCGGCACGCTATGACCTCTACAGGTATGACGAGATTGGCAAGGACTGGGTTCCGGCAGGCATTACGAAAAACGAGGACGGCACATATGCCACGCTCAACGTGAAGACGCAGACGGCCGACTACCTTCCCTCCACCTTTGCAAGCCACGAGACTTACCTTGAATGGGACAAGGCGAACGATGATTTCATCACCGCAAGGAAACAGGTGTTCACGGCCAGGGCGGAGGACTATTTCCACAAGAAGGACATCATGTTCTCGATGTGCATGATGAAGCTGCTCGCAGCCTGCGACAACAGGGCGAAGAACACGTACCTGTGGGTGTTTGACAAGACCTCGAAGATACGCTGCTTCCAGGATGACCTTGACTCCATCCTGCCCGTGGACAACCAGGGCAAGCTGACCAAGCCCTACTACGTGGAGGAGCACGACTACGACGACACCCTCGGGAAGAACTACTGGAACGGCGAGGACAACGTGCTCTACAACATGATGGAGGAGTGCTTCCCCACGGAGCTGAGGAGCACGATGAAGGACATCCTCTCGGCAATGGCGAAGCTGGGCGGCGGCACTGTTGCCGCCTGCTGGGAGAAATATTTCTTCTCCGTATGCCAGTATTTCCCTGCCGTGGCGTACAACGAGGTGGCGCGCAACGGCTACGAGTATGCCTACTATCAGATGATTAACGGCAACTACAACAACGACACCGACCCCATCACGCAGAGCCTCGGCTCGCAGGAGGAGGGCGAGAGGCAGTGGTGCAATGACCGCACGTTCTACATCAGCAGCTATGCACAGTACGGGGAGTTCAACCCTGCGTCGCCGAGCGGCGGCAACATCAACTACCGCTCCACGGAGCAGATGACCGTAAGGTTCGACCTCACGATGGCAACGTGGCTCTATCCCGTGGTGACCATAGGACAGAGCACCATACTCAGCGGCAAGAGGATGAAGGCAGGGGAGAGCGTAAGCGTGAGCGGCGTGACGGACAGCAACACGCAGAACATAGTGTGCGGCGTGAACTACATGAGCGACATAGGCACGTGGTACGACAAGCCTGCCAACGAGACATTCGCCTTCAACGGCAACCGTGTAAAAAGCCTTGTGGCAGGTACTGACACCGTGAGCAACATCCGTCTGAAAGCCACGGGGCTCAGCATAGGGGCAATGACGGCTCTGAGGTATCTGGACATCCATAACCTCTCCACCCTTATAGGCACGCTTGACGTGAGCAAGAACGCAAGACTGGCGAGCGTGGACGCAAGGGGCACGTCGCTTGTGGGCATCAGCCTGCCCTCGCACGAGTTCCTTACGACCCTGAAACTGCCTGCCACCATGCAGTCACTGAGGCTCAACGGGCAGACGGGGCTAACAAGCCTTACGCTCGAGGGATGGACGAACATACAGACATTCTACATGAACCAGGCCACCTGCCCAAGTATCTCTTCCCTTGACCTCATAGGCAGGATGCGGGACTGCAAGAACCTTTCCAGCGTGACTATCTACAACGTGGACTGGGAGAACATAGACCTCGACACGCTGACATGGCTGCTTGACAAGGAAGCCAAGGTGACGGGGCGCATCGTGCTGGCAGAGGGAGTGAAGGTGACGGCTACATTGAAGATGCGCATGGTGGGCCTGTGGGGCAACGTGGACGACGAGGGCAACCCATTGGTGGTGTCGTACACGCAGGTAGCCATCCTCAAAGTGACGCTCGGCGGCACGGAGTATTACGAGAAGGAGGGCGGCAGATACCAGATGGAGCTGAACCCGACACCTGCAAACGGCAACAACTTGGTGTCGGTGGCGTGGAGCATGGAGAACAGCACCATCGGCGACAACACCATAGACCCTGCAACGGGAGTGGTGACGGTGAACACCGTGGGGACAAAGGAGAACGGCGACGGGGCTACCGTGAAGGCCGTGATAACGCTGTCGGACGGCACGGAGATTACCGCCGAGAGGAAGGTGTATTTCTACAGGCAGGAACTCCAGCTGGGCGACTACCTGTTCCACGACGGCACGGTGTCGGCGGACGACATCCCCTCTAAGGCGATAGTTGGCGTTTGCTTCATCGTGAACCCGAAAGACCACAGGCAGGGGGTGTTCCTTGCGACGCAGGACATCAGCGTGAACAACACAAGCTCGTTCGTGTGGGGTCTGTACAGCGGAGACTCCAACAGCGGCATCACGGGCATCACGCTGAGCGACAGGCCCACCTACAACGTGTATGACACGCCGATGCCCAACGTGGACAACTCGAGCAACTACGACGCAAGCTCCGACGGATGCTTCCGCGACGAGGAGAACACGGGAAACGACGGGTGGAAGCAGTACCTGACAAGCGACGGGGAGGTGGACACCACGCACGTGCTGAACGACGTGAACTTCACGGAGGTGACGCAGGAGTTCTACGACGTGAAGAACTCCGACGCGTACCTTGCGGAAATGGGGCTGGAGAAAGGCGACATGATAAGCGCGGGGCAGCTGGAGACGATGTATATCATACAGCACAGGGACAGGATACTGACGGACAGCGGAGTGAACCTGCCCGTGCCCGAGGCTTCGTCCTCGCAGACGGAGCAGGAGAACCTGACGGACTGCATCAACGCCATCATCAACGCCAACACCACCAAGTACCAGCAGTATTACTACCCTGCCGCCTCGAGGTGCTGGGCTTACGAGCCGAACGTGGGCGACAAGTACCGGCTGGACGCAAGGCTGGGGCTGCACAGGTGGCACCAGATGTCGGTGGGCGAGCTGCTGCGTATGTCGTGGCATCTGAGAAAGGGCGACACGATAGGCACGGAGTGGGCGTGCTTCGCCAAGGCGTTGCAGGGCGGAAACATGGTGAAGCCCGGCAGCTCGTGGTACTGGGCGGCTTCGGAGATTCACCAGGCGAGCTCGTGGCTCGTGGACCCGCAGTCGGGGCAGTTGTTCAACTACTTCAACTACAAGTGCAACGGCAACGTTGTCCGCCCCGCCCTCGCATTCAAGCTTGATTAGGCGGCGGAATTTTCTTCCGCCGCAGGACAGGCAAGACTAATTAAAAAAAATAACAACACACTGTCCGCAGGACATTTTGTTTGACTAAAAACACATTCGCATGGCAAGAACATCCGGAACAAGGAAAGCAGGAACATCATCCGTGTACAGGGGGACGGAGAGGCTTTTGGGGGATTTGCTGGCAATAGCGGAACGCACGCCGAAGAAGGCTCTCGGGCTGCAGGCCCTGAGCCGCCGCATGGTGGACGAGGCGCTGGAGGCACTGGCAGAGACCGAATACGCCCTCAACGAACCCGACATCGACCGGCGTATTGCCTATATCGGAATGCTCGTCCACTCGATGACGATACTGAAATCCGCCGTAAGGCAGATGTACGCATATTCGAGGACGGGCTTCCGCTCGCCCGCGGCGGACGGGGAGACGGCAGTCGTGCCCCATTACGGCAGGGTGATAAGCCACAGGCAGTACCTCCATCTTCTTGACCAGTTCGCAAGGCTGGGCATGGAGGTGGGAAGATGGCTGAAATCCTCGCAGGCCAAGCGGCCGGCACGGACGGACAGGGCAGAAATGTGATTACGTTTGCATATTATGACGATGAAAAGTTCTTCCGTTATATTGAATGGATGCGCCGCAGGGTCCGGGAGACCGGGCCTCGCTAAGGACAAGGCAGTGCGCATACTGGCGGCTTCGGAGATTCACCAGACGAACTCGTGGAACATGAACCCGCAGTCGGGGCAGTTGAACAACAACAACAACAAGTACAACGGCAACGTTGTCCGCCCCGCCCTCGCTCTCGACAGCGGAAGCCTTGCCGGATGGATGGAGGCCTACGCCGAATGTGTAGGGAACAAGATGAAAAGCGGACGGTGTGTTTCGTACAGGCTGCACGACACCGACCTGCTGGAACTGATAGAGGAGTGCGGGGAAAGGCGTTACGAGCCAAGCCAAAGCACGGCGTTCGTGGTGACGAGACCCAAACTGAGGGAAGTGTTCGCCGCCGCTTTCCGCGACAGGATAGTGCAGCACTGGATATGCAGGAGGATAGAGCCGCTTTTCGAGAAACGCTTTGCGGCGCAGGGCAACGTGTCGTGGAACTGCCGCAAGGGATGCGGAACGCAGCGTGCGGTGGAGGCATTGAGACGGGACATCCTTGACGTGTCGGACGGCTACCGCAGGGAAGCGTGGATAGGGAGGTTCGACATCAGGTCGTTCTTCATGAGCATCAACACAAGGATACTGGAGCGGCTCGCCGTGGGCTTTGTGGAGAAATACTACACGGGCAGAGACAAAGACCTGCTTGTCTATCTTCTCACCAAGACCATCCGCCACAGGCCGCAGGACAACTGCGCGCGGCAGGGCGACATACGGCTGTGGCGCAGGCTGCCGCGGCACAAGTCGCTCTTCTCTGCGGAGCGGCACAAGGGTATGCCGATAGGGAACATCACCTCCCAGCTGCTTGCCAACTTCTACCTGTCGTTCCTTGACGGGTACATCACGGAAGAATGCAGGCAGACGGGGGCAAGGTACGAGCGTTTTGCCGACGACTTTGCCGTGGTCTGCCGCACGAAGGGCGATGTCCTCAGGCTGAGGGACAAGGCTTCCGCCTTTCTGAAAGACAGGCTGGACATGGAAATGCACCGCGACAAGGTATATATACAGGAGGCGAGAAAGGGTGTCTGCTTTGTCGGCTCGGTGATAAAGATGGAGCGGCTCTACACGGGCAACCGCACTGTGGGAGGCCTTGTGAGGCGACTGATGGAGCTGGACGAATGGCTCGAATATCTCGGCGATAGCTTCACGCTGAAGGATGCCTACAGGCTGGCAGGGTTCGCCTCGGGCATCAACAGCTATTTCGGGTTCACGGCGGGGCGCAACGCCTACGCGCTGAAAAGGCGGCTGGTGAACGACTACTGCCCGAACTTTTTCGCGTACCTTTACATGACGGGAAGATGCAGGTCGGTAAGGGTGCGCAGGCAATACAGGATTGAACAATATCTGAATAACATTTGAACATCATTTAAACAACGGAAATTATGAGCGAAGAGACAACGCCGCAGATACGTGTGGCAAGGGAACTGGGAAGAAAGAGGGTGTCGTTCCTCGCCGAAGAGGGCGGCACGGAGTACATTACACTGCCGCTGGCAACGTGGAACTACGGGGCAATAGTGTCGGCACTCGTCCGCAGGAAATACTCCGCAGACGAGGTGGAGGCGATAGTGGGCAACTCGCTGCTGCTCCTCTCGGGCGAAAGCACGGTGGACGACACGGAGGCCGAGGAGAAGCAGACGGAGCTGGCGGCGTTCCAGTCCTACAGGGAGGAGTGCAAGGCGCGGGCGAAGGCCCTCATGGAACTTGGCGGCACGGAGTACGGACTGGAGGAAATGAAAGGGTGAAAATGGGCAAGGAAACGAAGAACGACATTTTGGGCATGGCGGTGTATTTCTGCATCGCCGTGCTTTTCGGCGGCGGCTTCGGCGTGCTGGCACTGATAGTCCACGAGGACAACGACCGCTGCCACTACTACAACGGCGAGTGGAACAAGGGCGACCTGATTAGGGGCTGTGCCGCCGTAGCGGTGGGCGTGGCGGCGAGGTATCTGCTGATGGGGGAAGGAGGGTGGTATGCAGGCGAGAAGGACGGTAGAAGATATTCCTGCATCATTTATACCGTCCTTCTCGCCTGCATTTGAACGTTACTCAAATACCATTTTGTACCTGTGTTCACAAGACATAATACACATTTCGTTTTTCCTTCTTTATCCTCGCTTCGTTTTGATTTTAATTCTCATTTCGTTTTGTGGAATATATGCTTTTATTTTCCAATCGCCCCATAAATTATGGCGGTGAGGGAAATGATGACGTAGGCATAACAGCCGATGCTGAACCACATGACGTATGTCCACAATTTCCCCGAAATCCAAACTCCTTCATTGCGGCTCAGTTGATTGCACATATCATAATAGT
>CAVFEZ010000117.1:0-10640 GCA_963621665.1 Akkermansia muciniphila
CAAAAAATCTCGCAAATAACCCTGCGAGATTTTTTTGTTGTGAGCAAGTCGGCTTGTTTCGGATGGTTACAGTGAACCGCACGCTATGTCGTGTAGGACGGTTCTACAAAAATTGCAATGCAAAAAGGGCATACGCAAAACCAGTTGGCTGCGTATGCCCTTTTTATGTATTTTATACTTCTGCTTTACTCGGCAGGAGCGTTGTTTTCTTCAGCAGAGAAGTCAATCACATTCTTACGGTTGGCCTGAATGCGGTCATATTCCTCCTTTGATCCGACCACGACCTTTTCCCATTGGCGAAGACCAGTTCCGGCAGGAATAAGGTGACCGGCAATCACGTTCTCCTTCATACCGTCGAGATGGTCCATCTTGCCGCGGATGGCAGCCTCGTTGAGCACCTTGGTCGTCTCCTGGAAGGATGCGGCCGAGATGAAGCTCTTCGTCTGGAGGGCAGCACGGGTGATACCCTGCAGCACCTGGGTAGACGTAGCGGGGATGGTATCGCGTACCTGAACCAGACGGAGGTCACGGCGCTTGAGGCTGGAGTTCTCGTCACGCAGTTTGCGTGCGGAGATGATCTGACCCACCTTGAGGTTGTCGGAGTCTCCGGCGTCGGTGACATACTTCTTGCCCCAGATACGGTCGTTCTCTTCTGCGAAGTCGAGCTTGTCTACCATCTCGAACTCGAGGAAGGTAGTATCGCCAGGCTCGTTGATCTGAACCTTTCGCATCATCTGGCGGACGATGATCTCGAAGTGCTTGTCGTTGATCTTCACACCCTGCAGACGGTATACGTCCTGTACCTCGTTGACGATGTACTCCTGAACGGCCGTCGGACCCTTGATGGCGAGAATGTCGCTCGGGGTGATGACACCGTCAGAGAGGGGCGTACCGGCACGCACGGCATCGTGCTCCTGCACAAGGATCTGTTTGGACAGGCTGACAAGATACTTCTTCTGGTCGCCGGCCTTGCTGGTAACGATGATCTCGCGGTTGCCGCGCTTCACCTTGCCCATGGTCACCTCACCGTCGATTTCGGAAACGACAGCAGGGTTGGACGGGTTGCGGGCCTCGAACAGCTCGGTCACACGCGGGAGACCACCGGTGATGTCACCGGCCTTGGCTACGGCACGCAGAATGTTGACAAGCGTTGTACCGGTAGAGACGGTCTGTCCGTCTTCCACGACTACGTGACCGCCCACAGGGAAGTTGTAGGTACCGAGCACCTCGCCGTTGGCATCGAGCACATCGCAGGTCGGCACCTTCGACTTGTCCTTGGAGTCGGTGATGATCTTCTCGGTAAGACCGGTGGTCTCATCGGTCTCGGAACGGAAGGTGACACCCTCGATGACATCGTTGAAACGCAGTGTACCTGCATACTCGGTGACGATGACCGCATTGAACGGGTCCCACTTGGCGATCAGGTCGCCCTTCTTCACCGTGTCGCCATCCTTGAAGTAGAGCGACGAACCGTAGGGCACGTTGATGGTAGAAAGGACGATATCGGTATGCGGGTCGATGAACTGCAGTTCGGTGAGTCGGCTGACCACCTTCGTACAATTGATGTCCTTCTCGCCGTCGTTCTCGACGAAAGGCACGACACGCATTTCCTCAAACTTCAGTTTGGCGTCGTTCTTGGCCACGATGGATGCGTTGGCTGCAGCGTTGGCAGCCACACCACCGGCGTGGAACGTACGGAGGGTCAGCTGGGTACCCGGCTCACCGATAGCCTGTGCAGCGATGACGCCGACGGCCTCGCCGAGCTGTACCATGCGCTGGGTGGCAAGGTTGCGGCCGTAGCACTTCATGCAGACACCGTGCTTGCTTTCGCAGGTGAGCACCGAACGTATCTCGACACTCTCGATGGGAGACTCCTCGATGGCCTTGGCCACAGACTCGGTAATCTCCTCACCGGAAGCTACAATCAGTTCGCCGGTCACAGGATGGATAATATCGTGTACGGAAACACGTCCGAGAATACGCTCGTAGAGGGTTGAGATGACCTCCTCGCCGTTCTTGAGAGCGGTACAGATCAGACCGCGTAGCGTGCCGCAGTCCTCCTCGGTGATGATCACGTCGTGGGACACGTCGACAAGACGGCGGGTCAGGTATCCGGCGTCGGCAGTCTTCATGGCGGTGTCGGCAAGACCCTTACGGGCACCGTGCGATGCAATGAAGTACTCAAGCACAGACATACCTTCCTTGAAGTTGGAGATAATCGGGTTCTCGATAATCTGATGGCCTTCGGCACCGGCCTTCATAGGCTTAGCCATAAGTCCACGCATACCCGAGAGCTGCTTGATCTGGTCTTTCGAGCCACGGGCTCCGGAGTCGAGCATCATGAACACGGCATTGAAGCCCTGATCGGCCTTGGTCATCTCGTCCATCAGGATGTCGGCAAGGTTGTTGTTGACATGGGTCCAAGTATCGATGACCTGCTGGTAGCGTTCATTTTCAGTGATGAAACCCATGTTGTAGTTCTCCATGATCTGCTGCACCTCGTCGTTACCCTTGGCTACGATGGCATCCTTTTCTGGCGGAATGATGATATCGTCAAGGTTGAACGAAAGTCCGGCTACATAGGCCATGTGGTAACCGAGGTTCTTGATACCGTCGAGGAACTCGCAGGCGCGGGCCATACCGACGGCCTTGATTACGTTGGCGATGATGCCGCGCAGAGTCTTCTTAGAGATGATGTCGTTGAAGAATCCCACTTCCTCGGGGATAATCTGGTTGACAATCACGCGGCCGACAGATGTCTCGACCATGCGCTTCTGCAACTGACCGTCTACGAGGTCGTTGACAATCACCTTCACGGGAGCGTGCAGGTCGCACTTGCCTTCGTTGTGGGCGATGAGGGCTTCCTCAGGTCCGTAGAACGTGAGTCCGTCTCCCTTGGCACCGGGACGGATCTTCGTGATATAGTAGAGACCGAGCACCATATCCTGTGAAGGTACGGTGATAGGTGCGCCGTTGGCCGGGTTGAGGATGTTGTGGCTCTGGAGCATCAGTATCTGTGCCTCGAGCACTGCCTCATTGCTCAACGGGAGATGGACGGCCATCTGGTCGCCGTCGAAGTCGGCGTTGAATGCGGTACAAGCCAGCGGGTGCAACTGGATGGCCTTACCCTCGATAAGTTTGGGCTGGAAGGCCTGGATACCCAGACGGTGCAGTGTCGGGGCACGGTTGAGCAGTACCGGGTGACCCTTCATCACATTCTCGAGAATATCCCAGATGACGGGCTCGCGACGGTCGACGATGCGCTTGGCGCTCTTCACGGTCTTCACGATGCCACGCTCGATGAGCTTGCGGATGATGAACGGCTTGTACAGTTCGGCTGCCATCAGCTTCGGCAGACCGCACTCACCCATCTTCAGCTCGGGGCCGACGACGATTACCGAACGGGCGGAATAGTCGACACGCTTACCGAGAAGGTTCTGGCGGAAGCGGCCCTGCTTACCCTTGAGCGAATCGGAGAGTGACTTCAACGGACGGTTGCTGTCGCTCTTGACTGCGCTCGACTTGCGGGAATTGTCGAAGAGACTGTCGACAGCCTCCTGGAGCATACGCTTCTCGTTGCGGAGAATGACGTCGGGAGCCTTGATCTCGATGAGACGCTTCAGACGGTTGTTGCGGATGATGACACGACGGTAGAGGTCGTTGAGGTCTGACGTGGCGAAACGGCCACCGTCCAGCGGCACGAGAGGACGCAGTTCGGGCGGGATGACCGGTATGATCTTCATGATCATCCACTCCGGACGGTTCACGCCGCGGCTGGAACGGAAGGCCTCGACCACCTGCAGGCGCTTCAGGGCCTCGGTCTTGCGCTGCTGCGAAGAGTCGTTGTTGGCTTTTTCGCGCAGTTCGTAAGACATAGAGTCGAGATCGAGCGTTGCCAGAAGGTCGTATACGGCCTCTGCACCCATCTTGGCGATGAACTTGCTGGGGTCGGAGTCGTCGAGCGAAGCGTTGTGCGGGTCGAGTCTGTTGTCGAGAATGTCCAGATATTCCTCCTCGGTGAGCAAGTCCATACGGTGCGAACCGTTGAGCTCCTCTTCACCGCCCTCTTCGGCCTTGCAGCCGGCCAGGGCACCGGGCTGGATGACAACGTACTTCTCATAGTAGATGACCTGGTCGAGTTTCTTCGTGGGCATGCCCAGAAGATAACCGATCTTGTTGGGCAGCGAACGGAAATACCAGATGTGTGCCACGGGCACTACCAGTTCGATGTGTCCGCTGCGGTCGCGGCGCACCTTCTTCTCTGTGACCTCTACACCACAACGGTCACAGACAATGCCCTTGTAGCGGATACGCTTGTACTTGCCGCAGGCGCACTCATAGTCGCGTGTCGGACCGAAGATGCGCTCGCAGAACAGGCCGTCGCGCTCGGGCTTGTACGTACGATAGTTTATGGTTTCAGGCTTTGTGACCTCTCCATACGAATTTTCCAAGATCTCCTCCGGAGAGGCAAGACCGATGGTAATCTTCGTAAAATTATTCTTAACTTTTGTATCTTTCTTGAAAGCCATATCTATTTATATGTATTTGGGTGTTCGGATTAATCAAGTTTGATGCTCAGACCCAAACCGCGAAGTTCGTGCAGAAGCACATTGAGCGACTCGGGGATACCCGGTGTCGGCATGGGATCACCCTTGACGATAGCCTCGTATGCCTTGGAGCGGCCTACCGTGTCATCGGACTTGATAGTCAGGATTTCCTGAAGAACGTGGCTTGCGCCGAATGCCTCGATGGCCCAGACCTCCATCTCTCCGAAACGCTGGCCACCAAACTGGGCCTTACCGCCGAGGGGCTGCTGCGTGATGAGAGAGTACGGACCGATGGAACGTGCGTGCATCTTGTCCTCTACCATGTGGCCGAGTTTCAAGAAGTAGGTCACGCCGACCGTTGCGGGCTGGTCGAACTGCTCACCGGTCTGTCCGTCGTAAAGACGTGTGGAGCAGAGGTGGGGCAGACCTGCCTTGTCGGTCCATTCGGAAAGGTCTTCAAGCTTGGCACCGTCGAAGATAGGCGTAGCGAACTTCACACCCAGTTTTCTTCCGGCTGCACCGAGGATAGCCTCGAATATCTGGCCGAGGTTCATACGCGAAGGTACACCCAACGGGTTGAGCACCAAGTCTACAGGACGTCCGTCCTCAAGGAACGGCATGTCTTCCTGACGCACGATCTTCGACACGATACCCTTGTTACCGTGACGTCCGGCCAACTTGTCGCCGACACCGATCTTACGCTTCTTGGCCACATATACCTTGGCCATCTGAATGATGCCCGGGGGCAGCTCGTCGCCGATGGTGATGGCGAACTTACGGCGCTTCAGCTCTGCATCCAGCAACTTGTACTTGCGGATGTAGTTCATGATGAGCTTCTGTATCAGCGTGTTGGTATGCTCGTCGTCGGTCCAGCCGTTCGACTGTATGCCGTCGTACACGAGGTTCTTCAGTACAGGAGCAGTGAAACGGCTGCCCTTCGTGATGATCTCTGCACCGGAGTAGTCCTTCACACCCTGTGAAGTCTTGTCCTCGGTCAGGGTCAGCAGTTTGTCGACCAGAATATCCTTCAGGTCCTCGTTCTTTGCCTCGTATTCCTCGTCGATCTTGGCCAGGATAACCTTGTCCTGCTTCTTCGACTCGCGGGTCTTGATAGCCTTGGCGAAGAGTTTCTTGTCGATAACGACACCGCTGAGCGAAGGATTGGCTTTCAGTGAAGAGTCCTTCACGTCGCCGGCCTTGTCGCCGAAGATGGCACGGAGCAGTTTCTCCTCAGGCGAGGGATCGCTTTCTCCCTTGGGCGAAATCTTACCGATAAGGATGTCGCCCGGCTCTACACGGGCACCGATACGGATGATACCGTTGTCGTCGAGATCCTTTGTGGCTTCCTCGCTGACATTGGGGATATCGCTCGTGAACTCTTCCTGTCCGCGCTTGGTCTCGCGCACGTCGAGAGAGTATTCGTCGACGTGTACAGAGGTGAGCACGTCGTCGCGTACCATACGCTCCGAAAGGACGATGGCGTCCTCGTAGTTGTAACCCTTCCACGGCATGTAGGCCACGAGCAGGTTGCGTCCGAGCGCCAGCTCGCCGGCCTCAGTAGCATAACCCTCGGTGAGGATGTCACCGGCCTTCACACGCTGTCCCTTCGAGCAGATAGGACGCAGGTCGATGGTCATGTTCTGGTTGGTGCGGCGGAACTTCGGTATGCGGTATTCCTTGAGGGCGGGCTCGAAGCTGACGAACTCCTCGTCCTCGGTACGGTCGTAAAGGATACGGATGGTGGTGGAGTCTACATACTCGATGACACCCTCACCCTCGGCAGTGATCATGGTACGCGAGTCCTCGCACACCTGCTTCTCCACACCTGTTCCCACGATAGGAGCGTCGTTGTGGAGCAAAGGTACGGCCTGGCGCATCATGTTACATCCCATCAGCGCGCGGTGACCGTCGTCATGCTCGAGGAAGGGGATAAGGCCTGCAGATACAGAAGCGATCTGCTGCGGCGACACGTCCATAAGGTCTACCTGCGAAGGGGGAACGACGGGGAAGTCGGCATCCTGACGGCACTTCACCACGCTGCGGATGAACGTTCCGTCTTCGTTGAGCGGAGCATTGCCCTGTCCGATGATATGGCCTTCCTCCTCTTCTGCGGTCAGATAGACTACATCCTCGTTCTTGAGGTTGGCCACGCCGTCGGTCACCTTGCGGTAAGGAGTCTCGATGAAACCAAGTTCATTGATGGTGGCATACACGCAGAGCGACGAAATCAGACCGATGTTCGGGCCTTCAGGACTCTCGATCGGGCACAGACGGCCGTAGTGCGTGTAGTGTACGTCGCGCACCTCAAATCCGGCGCGCTCACGGGAAAGACCGCCAGGACCGAGGGCGGAGAGACGGCGCTTGTGCGTCACCTCGGCCAACGGGTTGGTCTGGTCCATAAACTGTGACAGCGGGTTGGTACCGAAGAACGAGTTGATCACGCTGGAGATGGTCTTGGCGTTGATCAGGTCGGTAGGCTGGAACACCTCGTTGTCGCGAACGTTCATACGCTCGCGTATAGTGCGGCTCATACGGGCCAGACCGATGGAGAACTGATTGCTCAGCTGCTCTCCGACGGTACGCACGCGGCGGTTCGACAAGTGGTCGATATCGTCAACAGTAGCGTTGGAGTTGACCAACTGTATGAGATATTTGATGATCTCGATGATGTCTTCCTTGGTCAGCACGCGGACCTCGGAATCGGTATCGAGTCCAAGTTTCTTGTTGATGCGGTAGCGTCCCACCTCTCCCAAGTCATAGCGCTTGTCGGAGAAGAACAGATTTTGGAACACTTCCTTGGCGCTGGCATCGTCGGCAGGGTCGGCGTTGCGCAGCTGGCGGTAAATATAGAGCACAGCCTCTTTCTCAGAGTTGCTCGGATCCTTTGCGAGGGTATTGAAGATGATGGCATACTTGTTGGCAGCCTCTGCATCTTTGTGTACAAGGATAGAAGAAGCGTCGCTGTCGAGAATCTTGGCAACGGTCTCTTCGGTGAGTCCTTCCTCGCGGCCTGCAACAATTTCGGTGTGCTCGATAGAGGTCACCTCACCCGTATCCGGGTCGCTGTAGTCCTCAAACCATGTGTTGACCACATTACCGGCCAGTTTGCGTCCGAGGGCAGCCTTGAGGTTCTTCTTGTTGACCTTCACCTCGTCGCAAAGGTCGAAGAGCTGGAGGATGTCCTTGTCGCTCTCGTAACCGATGGCGCGCAGCAGCGTGGTCACGGGCAATTTCTTCTTACGGTCGATGTAAGCATACATCACATTGTTGATGTCGGTTGCAAACTCGATCCAGGAACCCTTGAACGGGATGATGCGGGCAGAGTACAGGCTGGTGCCGTTGGCATGCACGCCCTGACCGAAGAATACGCCCGGCGAACGGTGCAGCTGCGACACGACAACACGCTCGGCACCATTGATGATGAAGGTGCCGTTGCTCGTCATGTAGGGGATGGTACCCAAGAATACGTCCTGGATGAACGTACCGAAATCCTCGTGGTCGGGATCGGTACAGTACAACTTCATTTTGGCTTTGAGCGGAACGCTGTAGGTCAGGCCACGCTCCAAGCACTCGTCGATGGTGTAACGGGGCGGGTCAATATAATAGTCGAGGAACTCGAGAACAAAATTGTTACGAGTATCCGTGATGGGGAAATTCTCAGCGAACACCTTGTACAAGCCGTCGTTCCTGCGCTCTTCCGGCGGAGTGTCGAGCTGCAGGAAGTCCTTGAACGACTTGAGCTGCACATCGAGAAAGTCCGGATAAGGCATCGGATTGTGGACGCTTGCAAAATTTACTCTGTTATCAACAATTTTTGAAGCCATCAGAAGATTCTTATCTGTATGTTAATGGATTATTGTAAAAAGACACAAAAAGGTTAGGACCCACCTACTTGGAAGATCCTAACCGTATTTGAAAAGTATGTGACTTTCTGCCGGAAACCGTCAGAAAGTGTTGACGTCAAACCTTATTACTTCAGTTCTACCTTGGCACCAGCAGCCTCGATAGTCTTCTTCAAGTTCTCAGCCTCGTCCTTAGACAGACCTTCCTTGATAGTAGCGGGAGCACCGTCTACGAGGTCCTTAGCCTCTTTCAGACCAAGACCACAAGCCTCCTTAACGGCCTTAACGACCTGGAGCTTGGTTGCGCCTACCTCAGCGAGAACAACATCGAAAGATGTCTTCTCCTCCTCGGCAGCGGCTGCGCCAGCTGCGGGACCAGCAGCTACAGCTACAGCTGCAGCAGCAGGCTCGATACCATACTCGTCCTTCAGGACTGTTGCCAACTCATTTACTTCCTTTACTGTAAGATTTACTAACTCTTCAGCAATAGCTTTAATATCTGCCATTTTTATTTATTTTTTAATTGTTTTAGAATTGATGTTTTTGACTTTATGTGGGGTTATTCAGGACGCTCGCCTAAAGTCTTGAGCACACCGTGAATGGTGTTTGCGCCTGACTGCAGAGCAGAAACAACGTTCTTGGCGGGAGACTGCAGCAAAGCAACAATCTCTGCGATGACCTCGTTCTTGCTCTTCAGGGCTGCAAGTTCAGCCAACTTGTCTGCACCTACGTAGATGCATTCCTCAGCGTAAGCAGCTTTGAGTGCGGGGATACCTTCCTTCTCGTATTCCTTGATGAGCTTTGCGGGAACGTTTGCCGTGTGTGTGAACATCATGGCAGTGGTGCCCTTCAAAGCGGTGTACATAGGCTCGAAATCGATGTCGGAAGCCTCGAAAGCCTTGTGAAGCAGCTTGTTCTTCACAACGACCATCTTGATCTCGCTCTTGAAGCACTTGCGACGGAGATTGCTGGTAGCCTCTGCATTCATACCGGTCACGTCGACCAGATAGAAATGAGGATACTCCTTGAGCAATTCACCGAGGCTTACAACGATAGTATCTTTTACTTCTTTCTTCATTTTACAAAACTTTTAGAGTGAATCAACTGATTTAGGATCAACCTTGATACCCTTACTCATAGTGCTCGAAACAAAGATACTCTTGATGTATGTACCTTTAGCGGCAGCAGGCTTCAGTTTTACGACAGTAGCGATGAACTCCTTGGCGTTCTGGTAGATCTGCTCGGGAGTGAAACTTACCTTGCCGATCGAGGTGTGGATGATACCAGCCTTGTCGACCTTGAAGTCTATCTTACCCTGCTTTACTTCCTTGACAGCCTTGGCGATGTCCATAGTCACAGTACCGCTCTTGGGGTTAGGCATCAGTCCGCGGGGACCGAGGATACGACCGATAGGACCAATCTTACCCATGCACGAAGGCATTGTGATGATCACGTCCACGTCAGTCCAGCCACCTTTGATTTTGTCGATGTACTCGTCAAGACCTACGTAGTCAGCACCTGCCTCTTTGGCAGCAGCTTCCTGATCGGGAGTACAGAGGGCGAGCACGCGGGTCACCTTACCGGTACCGTTGGGCAGCGAAACGACGCCACGTACCATCTGGTTGGCCTTGCGGGGGTCTACGCCCAAGCGTACATCGATATCCAAGGATGCATCAAACTTTGTAGTGGTGATTTCCTTCACCAGTTCGGCTGCTTCCTTCAAAGTGTATGCCTTCCCTGCTTCAACCTTATCAGCTACTGATTTTTGATTTTTTGTCAGTTTACTCATTTTTCTAATTGAAGTTTTAAATTATTTACCAGGGAAGTCTCCCTTTACAGTAATACCCATACTTCTTGCAGTACCGGCAATCAGCTTCATAGCTGACTCAACTGTAAAGCAGTTCAAGTCCTTCAGCTTGTCCTCAGCAATCACCTTCACCTGATCCCAAGTGATGGTAGCCACCTTCTGACGGTTAGGCTGTGCAGAACCAGACTTCACTTTAGCAGCCTCTTTCAACTGTACTGCAGCAGGAGGAGTCTTGATTACGAAATCAAATGACTTGTCAGTGTAATATGTGATAACAACTGGCAATACCTTACCTGCCTTGTCCTGGGTACGGGCGTTGAACTCCTTGCAGAATCCCATGATGTTAATACCTTTAGAACCCAGTGCAGGTCCTACTGGAGGTGAAGGATTTGCAGCGCCACCTTTAATCTGTAATTTGATTAATCCAGCAACTTCTTTAGCCAT
>CAVFEZ010000118.1:0-9916 GCA_963621665.1 Akkermansia muciniphila
ATACGGCAAGTTTGGATGGGTGAACCCGCCTATACGGTAGGCGGAATACGGCTGGCGAAAGCTTGCTTGCCTTTACGGCTCCGCCCCGGACCGGGTTCGATCCCCGTGGGCTGGCGGCAAAGGTACCAGCCAACGCCGGCATCTGAATCATTCATATGTCTGGGGTTGGAGGAATTCAAGGCTCGCCTCACCAACATTCCTGCCGCTGCGGCCCCTTCGGCGCCTTGCGCGCTGCGCTGGCAAACGCCTACGCGTTTGCTCAGCTTCGCGCCCCAAACGGGATTCGATCCCCGTGCGCCGGTAACAAACTCTGCGCCACAAACGGGATTCGATCCCCGTGCAGCGGCCACAAAAAAGACGCCGGCCTAGGCCAGCGTCTCAAACATTCATATGGTGGAGGTTAGGGGGATCGAACCCCTGACCTCAGGCTTGCAAAGCCCGCGCTCTCCCAGCTGAGCTAAACCCCCACATAGTAATAAACACCCCAGCGGCGACTCGGCTCTCGCTGGGGTGTTTATTGCGAAAGAAAGTGGTGGACCTGACAAGGTTCGAACTTGTGACCTCCCGGTTATCAGCCGGACGCTCTAACCAACTGAGCTACAGGTCCATCGCGCTTGGTAATAATAGCCCAGACCGAATTTCGAAGTCAACGACTTTTTTGAAAAAAGTTTCCGCCCGCGGAATCGACCGGATTCTCGCGCCCTCCCCGTACATTTTGGGTACTATTACTATCCGATTCGCACCGTATAGCAATGCAACCACTATTCAAGGAGGTGCCATAATGATCCGCGTCGATATCGAAACCATTATTATGGCCGCCGGTCCGATTCCGTCCGTCATTGTTTTGCGCGAGCGCGCTGCGTCCGACAGCTCCGATGTCCCCCTGCGCGCGCTCTCTATCCAGACGGGTAATTTTGAGGCTGCGGCGCTAAGCCGTGGTATCCACGGGAGCGATGAGCGCCCTATCACCGCCGACCTGGCCGTCAGCATCATCAAACAGCTCGATGCCAAAATCGAACGAGTTGAGATCAATCGCGTGGATGGCGACCTGTTCTTCGCCAACGTCGTTCTTCAACGTGAGGGTGCCGACGACGTCATAATCGATGCGCGCCCGAGCGATGCCCTCTCCCTGGCTGTACGCGTTAACGCACCGGTCTATGTAGAGGACGACGTCATGAACCGCGCCGGTTCGACGTCCTACCAGACCGAGACGAACGACCAGGCCGAGCAGGAAAAGTTCGACCAGTTCGTACAGACGCTTTCCCCGGACGACTTCTAGGCCCAGCCGGCACAAGCATAGTCCTTAGGCCTGGGCAAGCATTTACTTCGGTCACAGCTTCGATCGCCCAACACAACGGCAATGTAAAAGAGGCTATCAACAGCATGGTTGGTAGCCTCTTCGTTTAGGTTTATTGAACAAAATGCGTGTCCCGACAGAACCCTTTTTCTTGTTTTCTAATCGAGCCAGCACGGGTACGGGTCGCTGTGGTGCAGCTCTTTCCATGCGTCCCTGTCGCCCCATTCCGGGCCGCCGTCGTGGACATGGCAGCACCGAGCAGTAACACAAAAGAGGCTCCCAACCACACGGTTGGGAGCCTCCTCGTTTAGGTCTTGAGCACCAGGCTTATGCCAGCAGCGCCACAAGCTCCTTCTTGCTCGAGAACGACTTCTCCTTGTTACCGTTCGTGCGATCGATGGTGATCAGGCTGCCCTCCCACGTGGGCTCAGCATCCTTGGAATCGCTCGCAGCCGGCTTGTAGGTCTCGGTCTTGACCACATAGCGGTAGTCGAACTCGTCGCGCGCGGGTGCGTCCTTGGTGCCAAAGCCGTACTCCAGGCCGCGCAGAACAGACTCGGCTGCATCGGCGGGGGCGGCGGCGTTAAGCTCCCGCACGCCGACCTCGCTGTTGTAGAGCGCCGTCGGCGCCAGGTACACCGTGCGGATGGCACGCTGGCGCTTGGCCTCCCAGCGATTGATCAGCACCACCAGCAGCACAATCAGCAGCCACCAGACGATGGAGATCACAAGATCGAGCGGGTCGTCAATCTTGTTGAACCCGTAGGCGTACCAGATGTACAGCAGGAAGACGGAGACCAAAGCCGATACGGCAAGGACCAGATAGTTGCTCTTCTTCATGGCTCTAACCTCCTTTTAGTTCTTAGACTCGTCGTCGTTGCCGAGAATGTCGTTCAGGTCATCCTCGAGGCGACGGGTGTGCTTGTTGCGGTGCAGGCCAACGAAGATTCCGTAGACCGCCGTGGCGAGAGCACAGATGATCATGTACCAGTGAACCCAGCAGGTGTCCCTCTTCTTATCGAGGTTGGCCAACGGGTTCTCGGTATCGGAGATCTTCTCCTCCTCGGCGGGCTCTTCCTCGGTGTCACCGGTGATGGCGCGGTAACCGTTGTCGAGCGCGTCGACGATGACGTCAATCACGGTGCCGCCGTTGTTCGCCGGCGTGACCGGAGTCGTGCCGCCGTTATCCGGAGTCGGAGTCGGGGCCGGTGCCTCGGTGACGGCCAGAGTACCGAGCTCGTCGGTCAGGGTGTAGTTGTCCTTGTTCACCTGCATCCAATCGATGGTGTAGGTGTTCTCGGAGCTACCGACCTGAGTCTGAGCACCCGTAGCGGTGACGGTGATGACATCGCCGGCTACCAGACCGGTCACCGTGACGCCGTCGTTGGTCAGGGCCGTGCCGTCGTAGGTCTTGGACGCACTGGCGGTTACCACGTGCAGCGCGGCAGGAGTGATGCGGTAGGTCTTGGTGATCGTACCCGTGAAGTTGCCCTTACCGGTGATGACCACGGTGATGGTACCGGTGTTGACGAAGTCGGAAGTGTCGTAGGTCACGTCGTAATCGGTGCCCTCGACGAGCTCCTTGCCGTCAGCATCCTTCACAACCGGAGTCCACTTGTGCTCGGTGCCGTCATAGGTGACGTCGGTCGGGTCGTCCGTGGTCACGCCCTTGTAGGACGGATCGGGATCGTCAGGGTCGACGTCCTTGGGGTCGATGGACTGCGGCGTCACGGAGAGGGTGCCCTCAGCGAGCTCGATGACATAGTTATCAGCGCTGTAACCGGCCGCCATCGTGTAGCGAATCGTGTTGACCGCGGTGTCGCCCACGTTCTGGACCTCACCGGTCGCGGCCAGGAGGGCCGTCTGGCTCTTGAAGAGCTCGAAGGCGCCGGAGCCGTTGACCGCATGGTCACCCTGCTTGCTGCCGTTGTAGACAAACACACGCGTGTTGGAGCTCAGGGTCACCTCAGCCGGCTTGATGGTGTACTGCTTAGTGACCTCACCGGTGTAGTTGCCCGTACCGGTGATGACGACCGTGATGGTACCCGCGTTGGTGAAGTCGGTGGTCTCCACACCGTCACGCTTGTAGGTGACGGTGTAGTCCTTGCCGGCCTCGAGCGCCGTGCCGTCAGCAGTCTCAACCGTCGGCGTCCACTTGTGAGCGTTGGCATCGTAGGTGGCGTCGGCGGGGTCGTTGACCGTAACGCCCTTGTAGGACGGATCGGGATCGTCAGGGTCGACGTCCTTGGGGTCGATGGACTGGGCCGTCACCGTAAGGGTGCCGGGCTCGTAGGTCACTTCGTAGTTGCCCTCGGCGGCCGTGGACTTGGTCCAGTCGACCGTGAAGGTGTTGTTGCCCTGCTCGCCGCCGACCTCGGTCTGGGAGCCGGTGAAGCTGTAGGCGAGCTTCTCTTCGCCCGCGAGACCGGTCTCGGAGGTGACGTTCGCCTCGTGCTTGGTGAGCTCGGTGCCGTCGAAGACCTTCGTCGCATCGGCGGAGGTAACGGTGATCTCGCGCTTGGTCACCGTAAGGGTTGCCGTGCTCTTGGTATCAACGTTGAACTGGTCGGTAACGTCGTTACCGGACTCATCGTAGATGATGAAGGAGTCGACCTTGGCGGTCTTCTCGCCCACGTTGGTGATAGCAGCATTGCTCACGACCTTGGTCGTGAAGCCCTCGGGCAGCTTGCCGGCCACGTGCGAAGTGGCCTTGTGCTCGTCGCCGTCGTAGGTGCCCTCATAGCCGGTGAGCGTCACGACGATGTCCTCGTCGCTCTTGCGGACCGTCAGTTTGCCGTACTTCTTCGTGATCGTGTAGTTATCGGCCTTGGTGTTGCCGTTCAGCGTGTAGGTGAACTCGTTGTCAGCCTCGTCGCCAACCTTCTTCACAGACTTAGTGAAGGTGTAGGACGCAACACCCTCGCCATCAACGAAGCTGCCATCAGTAACGTTAGCAGTCTCCTGCTTCTGGGCCTTGCCGTTGTAGACAAAGTCGCCGTTGTCAGACGTGATGGTGACCTCACGCTTCTTGATCTCGTAGGTCTTGGTCACGGTACCGGCGTAGTTGCCCTTGCCGGTGATGACGACGGTGATGGTGCCGGCATCCGTGAAGTTATCGGTCACGTCGTCGCCGCGCTTGTAGGTGACGGTGTAGTCCTTGCCCTCGGTGAGCGCGGTGCCCTCGGCGCTCTTCACCGTCGGCGCCCACTTGTGGGTGTCGCCGTCGTAGGTGGAGTCGCTCGGGTCGTCGACCTTGGCGCCGGTGTAGCGCTTGTCGGGGTCGGACGGGTCGGTCTTCGGGTCGATGGACTGCGCCAGGACCGTCAGGGTGCCCTCGCCCTCGAGCTCTACGCTGTAGTTGGACGCCTTGGCGGTGCCCCACTCGACGCCGCCGTAGGTGTTGGCGGAGGAGCCGACCTCGGTCTGCGAGCCGGTCGCCTTGACCGAGGCGGTCTCGTCGCCGACCAGGCCCTTGATGTTGGACGCGGTGGCCGCGGCCGTGAGCTCAGAGCCGTCGTAGACCTTGGACGCGCTCGGGGTGCTGACCTTCAGCGTGGCCTTGGTGATGGTGATGGTCTCGGTAGCAGTAGCCGTGCCCTCGAAGTTGGGCGAGGTGGCACGAACGTTCACAACCACAGGCGTGCTGGTGACATCCGTCTGCGTGATGGAGCTGGGGTTAGAAACCCATTCGCTATCGGGGTCGCTCGCGAGCTGGTACTCGATCGTAACCGCATCGTCAAGATCGTTGCCCTTGCTGTCCTTGGGCGTCGCGGTAGCGGTGCCGGCGGCGTGAGACATGCCATCGTAGACGTGGGTCACGTCAGTGCCGACGAGGTTGAGGTTGTCCGCGGAGAGCTTGTTGACCGTCAGGTCGCCCTCTTCCTTGGTGATGCTGTAGTTGGTGGCAGCAGTACCCTCGTTCAGCTTATAGGTGAAGGCGTTCTTGCTCGAACCCGCATCAGTCTGGGAGCCCGTAGTCTCGGCAGTGAAGCCCTGCCCGTCAACGAAGCCTTCCTTCTTCTCGGCATCGAAGGCGGTCGCGGTGACCTCATCCTTGGTCAGCGGGGCGCCGTCATAGACCTTCGAGGCGCTACCAGAAGTCAGCGTCACAGGACGCTTGGTGATGGTGAGGCTCACGTTAGAAGCACTGGGGTCAATCTGGAACGTTACGTTGGAGAAGTTCGCGTTGGTGTTCTTGAAGTCGCTAGCGTTGAGCGCCTTGGTGTAGGCGACAACAGCACCGGTCGCGGAGTCGACAGCGACATTCGTACCGGAAACAGAGAGGTCAACGCCATCCTTGAGCACAACGTCTTCAGCGGTGAAGTTGCCGTCACCACCCGTGATGCCGGCGATGTCGTAACCGGTGACCGTGTGCTCCTCGCCGTCGTAGACGACGGTCTCGCTCTTAGCCTTAATGGTCACGACGATTTCATCGACGTCTGCAGTAATGGTGAGCTTACCAGGGGTCGCCGTAATCTCGTAGTCGTCCTTGCTGGTGCCCTTCTTGAGGCTGTAGGTAAAGGCGTTGTCGACGGAACCAACGTTGGTGATGGTGCCGGTCACATCGTACATGGCGCCCTCGCCCTTAATGAAGCCCTCACCGGTCTCGGCGTTGAACTCGGACACGGTGACCGCATCGTTGGTGAGCGGCGTGCCGTCATACGGCTTGGTGTCGGTAGCGGAGGCCATGGTGACCTTGCGCTTGTTCACCGTGATGGTCTCGGAGCTGGTGAAGTACTTGCCAGACTCGTAGTTGTCGCTCCTGGCGCGCAGGCTAACCGTGACCTTGCCCGCGTGCGTAAGTGAGATCTCGGTCGGGTCGGATACCCAGGTCTCGCCGTCGGCGCTGTACTCGACGGTCAGGCTGTTGCCGTACTTGTCCTTAGCGGTGGCGATGTGGGCCGTGAGCTTGGTGCCGTCGTAGAACTTGCTCACATCTTCCTTGGTCCACTCGGCATCGTTGTTGTTGATGCTGGCAGGCTCGATCTTAAGCCAGCCGTCGGTGACCGTGAACTCAACCTTGGAGAAGTTGGAGTTGTTGTTCGTGAAGTCACTCTTCTTGAGGCCCATATCGTACGTGTCGACGTTGGTGCCGGAAGCAACAGCATTACCGTTGAACGTGACGTAGTCCTCGGTGTAGAGGCTGTTGCTGGCCTCGAACTGATAGCCCTCAACGGACTTCTGCGTACCGTCGAACGTCTCGGTCTTAGTCTTACCGGTAATGGTGACCGTCACCGTATCGGTAACAGGCGTGACCTCGAGCGTACCGTTCTCGGTCTTGATCTCGTAGTTGTCGGCCTTGGTGTTGTTGTTCAGCGTGTAGGAGAAGGTGTTCTCAACCTTACCCTCGCTTACGTTGGTGACAGACTTGTCATAGGTGAAGGTTGCGCCCTCGCCGCTGGCGAAGCCAGAGACGGTTTCCATCTCTTCCTTCTTGTGGGACTTGCCGTCATAGACCCAGGCGCCAGAGGCAGACTTGAGGGTAACCTTGGCCTTCTCGATGACAAGCTTGCCGTTCTCGGTCTTAACCGTGAACTGATCGGTGACATCGTTGCCCTTGGCGTCGGTCACCTTAGCCGTACCGATAATGTTGTTGGTGTAGGTACCAGCATCGGTCTGCTTGGGGTCCTCGGTCGTAAGACCGGAAACGGTGTACTTCTGGCCGTTCTTGGTGAACTCGTAGGTCTTGACGCCCTTGGCCTCATGGGCCTCGCCATCGTACGTAGCGGTAGTGGAGTTGGCCTTGACCGTGACCTCGTACTTAGCGTCACGGTTGGTAACGTTCAGCGTTCCGTTGCGGGTCTCGATGTTGTAGTTATCGGCAAGAGTGTTCTCGTTCAGCTCATAGCTGAAGGCGTTCTCAGAGTTACCCACAACAGTCTGACTACCCGTAATGGTGTAGGTTGCGCCCTCGCCGTTGGCGAAGCCGTCACCGGAGACCGTCACGTCGGTCTGCTCGTTGCGAGTCAGCGGCGTTCCGTCGTACTGCTTCTCAGCCGAGGCAGAGGTCAGCACGACATCGCGCTTGGAGATAGCAAGCTCGCCATCAGTCACGTTAAACGTAACGTTGGTGAAGTTCGTGTTGCTGTTAGTGAAGTCACTCTTCTTGAGGCCCATCTCATAGGTATCGGCGTTGGTCGCCTTTACCTCGGAAGTGCCCTCGTAGGAGAAGTCATCCTTCTTGTACAGATCGTTGCTGATGGAGACATCGTAGCCCGTGGCGGACTTCTCGGTGCCATCGTACTTGGCCTGGGTCTTGTGACCCGTAATGGTCACGGTAACCTCGCTGGTCACCGGAGTGATGCTCAGCTTACCGACCTGCTTGGTGATGATGTAGTTACCGTTCTCGCCCTCAGTGGCGCCGCCGGTCAGCTCGTAGTCAAACGCATTGTCGACTTCACCCTCGCTCACGTTGGTAACGCTGCCGGTCGCCTCGGCCTTGAAGCCCTGACCCTCGACAAAGCTACCGCTCGCGATAGTAACGGTCTTTGCGGTAAGCGCCGTGCCGTCATAGACCTTGGATACGGTCTCGGACTTCAGCGTGACCTCGCGCTTGGCAATGGTCAGCGTCGCGTCGACGATCTTGAACTCAACGTCGGTGAAGTTGGAGCTGTTGTTCGTGAAGTCGCTCGCCTTGAGCTGCATCTCATAGGTGCCGGCGTTGGTGCCGCGCACGGTATCGGTGCCGCTGAAGGTGAAGTCGTTCGCGGTGTAGAGCTTGTTGCTGCTGGAGACGTCGTAGCCCGTGGCGGTCTTCTGGGTACCGTCATAGGTGTAGCTTCCGCCGTGCTCCGTGATGGTCACGGTCACCTTGTCGGTAACCGCGGTGACCTTGAGCTTGCCGTACTCGGTCGTAACGTTGTAGTTCTTGGCATTAAGGCCAGAAACTTTGAAGGTGTTCTCCGTCTCACCAACATTGGTGATCGTACCGGTGTAGTCGTACGTGACCTTGTCCTTATCGGCATCCGCAATGCTGCCCTTCGTGACCTCAGCTTCATGCTTGGTCAGAGGCTGGCCGTTATAGACCTGCTCGGCAGACTTGGACTTGATGGTGACGTCGCGCTTGTTGATCTTCAGCGTACCGTTCTTGGTGGTAACGGCGAACTCACTTGTAACGTCGTTGCCCTCGGCATCCTTCACCACGGCAGTACCGGTTACGGTATTCGTATAGGAATCCGCGTCGGTGCCCTTGGCGCCGGAAGCCTTGAGCCCCTCGACGGTATAGGTGTTGCCATCGACCGTGAAGGTCGTGGTCTTGATACCGCTGACGGACTTCTCGGTGCCATCGTAGGTCTCGGTAGCAGAGTTACCCTCAACCGTGATCTCATACTTGGCTTTACGGTTGGTAACGGTCAGCGTACCGGTCTCGGTCGTAATGGTGTAGTTACCAGCCTTGGTATTGTCCTTCAGCTCATAAGTGAAGGTGTTCTCGCTGGAGCCAGGCTTGGTCTGAGAGCCCGTCACCTTATAGGTAGCGCCCTCACCCTCAACAAAGCCCTCACCGGTCTCGGTGTTGAACTTGGTGGCCGTGACCTTAGAGTTCTTGAGTGCCTTGCCGTCGTACTCCTTCTCATCACTCGCGGAGGTGAGCTTCACAGTGCGCTTCTCGATGGTGAGCTTGCCATCCTTGGTGGTCACCGTGAATTGCTTGGTAACGTCCTTACCGTTAAGGGTGACCTTAACGTTGGAGACCTTGTTTTCAAGAGCTGTGACGTCAGTGGACTTCGGATCAGTCGTGTCCGCAGTGATGGTGAAAGTCACGCCCTTGTCATTGGTATAGGTGCTGGAGGCGGTGGTAATACCAGAAGCGGTGTGCTCCTTGCCGTCGTACACGACGCTCGTGGAGTTGCCCTCAACCGTGATCGCATACTTGGTCTCGCGATCGTTAACGGTCAGCTTGCCCTCGGACTTCTTGATGATGTAGTTGTTAGCGTCGGTGCCGTCCTTCAGCGTGTAGGAGAAGGTGTTGTCGGACTCGCCAACGTCGGTCTGGCTACCGGTAAAGCTGTAGGTTGCGCCTTCGTTCTTTACCCAGCCGTCCTCGGTCTTAAGGGCGGTGTCGCCGTTGGTGAGTGCGCTGCCATCGTAGTCCTTGGACAGATCGGCAGACTCAAGCGTGACGGTGCGCTTGGCGATCTTGACCGTGGTCTCGGCGGTGAGTTCGGTGGTCTTGTCACCAACGGTCACCTTCTGGCGCACCTTAACGGTGTAGGAGCCAGCATTCGTGAAGCTCGGCTTGTTCTTGCTCCAGGTGTCGCCGCCGTCAGTCGAGTACTCAACATCACCAGCCGTGATGAGCTTCTTGGCCTGCTCGACGTACTCCTGATCCAGACCAGTACCCTCGTTGATGTTGACGTCTACCGTAACGGTATGGGAATTACCGTCATACGTCACGTCCTCGCCCGTGGCAGAGAGGCTCGCCCACAGGGCATCGAGGGTGTACGTCTGATCGTCACTATATATATAAGTAACCTTGTCGCCGGCCTCGCGGATCTTAGCTTCCTGGTCGCCGCGCTTCTTGTCCATCCAGCCGATGAAGGCGTGGTTCTTAGCCGTGGGCTCGCTATCGGTCACCGTAAAGGTGTCACCCTTCGCGAAACCGTAGTCGTAGTACCACTT
>CAVFEZ010000119.1:0-8920 GCA_963621665.1 Akkermansia muciniphila
TCGCCTGCGTTTACGGTGTCCTTGCTGAAGGAAATCTCGTAATCAACGCCCTCGGTAAGCGGGTTGCCGTCCTTGTCGGTGACAGAAGGCTTTTGCTCCTGAGCCTTTCCGTTGTATTCAACGTTGGAAAGCTGGCCCACCTGAACGCCCTTGTAGGCAGGGTCGGGGTTCTCGGGATCGATGCCCGGGTCGATGGACTGAGCCGTCACGGACAGGGTGCCCACGGTCTCGCCCAGGAGCTCGTAGTTAGACTCCTCGGCGTTGCCGTTCCACTTGACCTCGTAGGTGTTCTTGGATTCGCCGACCTCAGTCTGGCTGCCGATTACCGCGAAGCCAGCGTCCTCGCCGTCCACGATGCCGACGATGCTGCCGCCTGCTGTGAGCGGGGTGCCGTCGTAGACCTTCGTGTCGGTGCCGGTGGTTACGGTGTAGCCCTTGGGGGTCACCTTAAGGGTGTAGGTCGTTTCGGCCTGCTTGTAGTTCGGGTTCGTTGCGCGAACCTTCACGGTTACGTCCGCAACGTCCTTGACGGTAGGAGCGGTCTGGCTCCAGGTGTCGCCGCCGTCGGTGGAGTACTCGACGGTAGTGCCCTCGGTCACGCTGACCGTGGCGGCGGAGCCGTGGGATTTGCCGTCATAGGCGCCTTCGTAGTTGGTGCCCACAACAGTGAGTTCGTCGGAACGGGTGATCATGAAGTTGCCAGGCACGTAGGCCACGGTGTAGTTGCCCTGGGTTGCCTCGCCCGAGGGAACGATAACGCCGGTATAGGTGCCCGCAGCCTCATCAGCGCCCTGGCGAGCCACCGAGTACGTGATGAGGTCGGCAGACTCGCCATTCACCAGACCAGTGACCTTGGCGGTGAAGGTCGGGTCGGACGTGCCGTATACCTTTGATGCGGTTTCGGCGGTTACGGTAACCGCAGCGCGCGTAACCTCAAGGGTTCCCAAGGTCTCTTTCTCGAGCTTGTAGTTGTCCTTCTTTGCGTTGCCGTTCCACTTCACTTCGTAGGTGTTGCTGGAGCTGCCGGCATTGGTCTGAGAACCAGTCACTGCGAAGCCAGCGTCCTCGCCGGCAACGATGCCCTCGATCTTGCCGCCGGCGGTAAGATCCTTGCCGTCGTAGACCTTGCCGGCGGATTCGGTGGCCACGGTGTAGCCCTTGGGCTGGATCTGGTAGGTGCGCTCGACGGTGCCGGTGTAGTTGCCCTTGCCGGTGATGGTCACCGTGATGGTGCCAGTCACATCGGTGAAGTTGTCGGTGCTGTAGGAAACCTCGTAGTCGGTGCCCTCAGTGAGCGCATCGCCATTAGCGTCAGTAACTTCAGGAGCCCACTTCTGCTCGGTGCCGTTGTATGTCTTATCCTCGGGGCTGCTGACCTTAACGCCCTGGTAGGCAGGATCCGGGTTCTCGGGATCGGTGCCCGGGTCGATGGACTGAGCCGTCACGGACAGGGTGCCGAACTGCTTGGTTACGTTGTAGTTGTTCTCGCTAAAGCCGGTCTTGAAGGTATAGCCGACCGTGTTCTCGGCCGTTTCGCCAGCGTTGGTGACGGTGGCGGTGCAGCCAAGGCCATCGACCTGCGAGGCAAACAGCTTGTCAGTGCACTCGTACTCGTTCCAGCCCTGGGCCTGGCCGTTGTAGGTGAAGGCCTGGGATTCGGAAGTCAGCGTCACGGGCCGCTTGGTGATCTCGTAGGTCTTGGTCACGGTGCCGGTGTAGTTGCCCTTGCCGGTGATGGTGACCGTAATGGCGCCGGTGGCGTTGGTGAAGTCAGCGGTGCTGTAGGAAACCTCGTAGTCGGTGCCCTCAACGAGCTTGTTGCCGTCCTTGTCGGTGACTTCGGGCGACCACTTATGCTCAGAGGCGTCGTAGACCACGTTCTCGGGGCTGCTGATCTCAATGCCCTTGTAGGCGGGGTCGGGGTTCTCGGGATCGGTGCCCGGGGTGATTGCCTGCTTGCCAACTGCAAGGGTGCCGTTGATATAGGTGATGCTGTAGTTGTTCACGTCGGCCGTAGAGCTGGACTTGGCAACGAAGGTGTTGGCGCTCGAGCCCTCGGCGGTCTGGCTGCCGAAGAACTCGAGGTCGAACGCCTGGCCGGCCACCATGCCCGTGTCCTTAGCGGGCTCCGAGGCGGTGGCGGTATGAGCGGTGAGCTCGGTGCCGTCGTAGACCTTGGACGCGCTTGCGGAGGTGAGCGTAACGGGGCGCGCCGTCACGTTGAGGCTGCCCTTGAACTCGGTGTTGATGCCGCTGAAGTTGCTGGTCACATCGTCGCCGGCCGCGTTGAAGATCTTGAAGGTGTCGATCTCAACGTAGCTCTGCCCCTTATCGGTCTGGGAGCCCTTGAGGGTGTAGCTAGAAGTGAAGCCGTTAGGAACACCCATGACCATAGCCGTGGTGTCCTTGCCCTCAAGCGCGGTGCCGTCGTAGACCTTGGTCGCGCCAGTAGGAACGACATAGATCGGCGTGGTGTTGGCCGTAACCTCGAGCGTGCCAATATTCTCGGACGCGATGGTGTAGTTGGACTCCTTCGCGTTGTCGTTCCACTCGATCCTGTAAGTATTGTCGCTCTTGCCTACCACGGTCTGCGAGCCGGTGGCCACAAGGGTCGCCGCCTCGCTGCCAACGAGGCCGGACACCTTGCCGCTGGCGGTCAGGGCGGTACCGTCGTAGCTCTTCTTGGCGGAGAAGGTCTCGACCGAGATCTTGGCAGGCTCGATCTTGATGGTGCCGTCGACCTTGGTGACCTTGAGGTCGTTGGTGACGTCGACGCCCTCGGTGTTGCGGATTACCAGGTTGTCGGCCGTGGCGGCGATGCCTTCGCCGTTGGCGTCGGTGGCCGTGGCGTTGGACGTTGCCTGGGCGGTGTAGCCGGCGGGCAGGTTGGTCACGGCAACGGTGGCGCCATGGGGCTGGCCGTCGTAGGTCCAGGTGCCGCCGGTGGTGGTCACCACGACCTCGTTGGCGCTCTCGGTCACGCTCAGCGTGCCGAGCTGCTCGGAGATCTCGTAGTTGCCCTGCTTTGCGGTGGCGCGGGTCCAGTCGATCTCGTACGTGTTGGTGCTGGAGCCGACGGTGGTCTGGGAGCCAGTGACCTTGAAGGCCGCGGACTCGCCGTTGACAAAGCCGTCAACGGTACCGTCAGCCGTCAGGGCCTGGCCGTCGTAGGACTTGCTGCCGGACTCGGTCACCACGCTGAGCGGCGCCTTCTTGATCTGGTACGTGCGGTCGAAGCTGCCGCTGTAGTTGCCCTTGCCGATGATGGTCACGGTAATGGTGCCGTCGACGTTGGTGAAGTCGGTGCGGTTGTTGTAGCTGACCTCGTAATCGGTGCCCTCGACGAGGACCTTGTCGCCGTCCTTAACGACCGGGACCCACTTGTGCTCCTGGCCGTCGTAGGTCGCATCGGAAGGATCGTTGACCGTCATGCTGCCCTTGCCCTCGGGATCCGGGACGATGGACTTGGCGGTAACGGTCAGCGTGCCCTTATTCTCGGACTGGATGGTGTAGTTGGTAGATTTCGCGGTACCCCACTCGATGTCATAGCCGTTCTCGGAGGATCCGGCAACGGTCTGGGAGCCATTGGCAACAACGGTCGCGGTCTCATTGTTCACGAGGCCGGAGATGCTGTCGGCAGTAGCGTCAGCCGTCAAGGGAGAGCCGTCGTAGACCTTAGATGCGCTCGGCGTGCTCACAGTGAGAGGCGCCGGGGTGATCTTGTAGGCCTTGTTCGAAGTGCCGGTGTAGTTGCCGATGCCCTGGATGGTAACGGTAACGGTGCCGACGTTGGTCACGTCGTTGCTGTACGCCACGGTGTAGTCGCGGCCGGCAACGAGCGCCTTGCCGCTGGCGTCCTTGACCTCGGGCACCCACTTCTGCTCGGTGCCGTTGTAGACGACATCGCTCGGGTCAGTGATGGTAGCGCCCTTGTAGCTATCGGGGTTGGACGGATCCGGCACGATGGACTGAGCGGTAACCGTTAGGGTTCCAAGCTCAGGCTCGGCAATCTCGTAATTGCCCTCGCAGCCTTCCTTCAACTGGTAGGTAATGGTGTTGCTCGAAGAGCCAACCTCGGTCTGAGAGCCCGTGCAGCCAAGCACCGGCCATCCATCGGAGCCCGTAGCCAGCTCGTCATACAAGAAGCCGCCGTTCTGATACGGCAGAACGGCGTAGCCGTCCCAGTCGTTCACGGTAGTGAGCGGCGTTCCGTCGTAGACTTTGGAAGCGCTCTTGGTCTTCAACTGAACCGGGCGCTTGGTGATAGTGATGGTCTCCTCGCCGTACTTGTAGCCCTCGAAATTCTTGGCCCACACGCGGATCTCGACCGTTACGGGAGAATCGTAGGCGTTGCGCCAAGTGATTTCTGCGGGATTGCTGCGCCACTCAGTGTCGGCACCGCCCTTGATGCGGTACTCGATGTGGAAATCAGCCGCAAGCGGGTTGTCATCGTTATCGACGGCGGTCGCAGTTGCGGTTCCAGCCGGGTGAGCATAGCTATCGTAAACATAGCTTGTATTGCTGCCGTTAACAGTAATGTTCTCCTCGGCAGAGAGCAGCGTGATGCGCAGCGTGCCCTCGTTCTTTTCAATGGTGTAGTTACCAGCCTTGAAGGCATCGCCCTCGGTGTAGGTGATTTTGTTGTTGTTGTCGACCTTGTTAGCAGCGTCGTCGTAGTTGGTAACAGAGCCGGTGGCCTTAACGTCGGACACCTCGCCGGTCACAAAGCCGGTGTCGCCGGACTGCTGCCAGCCGGTTACGGCGGGACGCTCAAGGGCGGTGCCGTCGTAGGGCTTGGTCTCGGAATCGGACGTCAGCGTGACGCTTCGCTTGTTAATAGTAAGCGCCTCGGTGCTGGTGGCGTGGTCTTTGTAGTTGCCGTTCGTGGCGCGAAGCTGAATGGTCTTGGAGTCCGCCACATCCTTGGCGGTGAACTGCGCCGGGTCGGAAACCCAATTCTTGCCATCGGTGGAGTACTCGACTGTCAGGGCATTGCCGAACTTGTCGGTCGCAGTAGCGGTACCAGCGGAATAGGTCTGGCCGTCGTAGGTCTTCACGACATCATTCTTGGTCCATTTGACCTCGTCCTGGCTAATGCCAGCCGGGGTGATCGTGAGCGTACCCTCTTCCTTCACGACGTTGTAGTTCGTAGCTTTGAAGGAAGCACCCGGAGTATAGGTGATGGTGTTCGTTACGGGCTCGCCAACCATGGTGATGGAGCCGGTGGCCTTAACGTCGGACACTTCGCCAGTCACAAATCCGGTGTCGCCAGACTGCTGCCAGCCAGTGACGTCCGGACGAGTCAGCGCGGTGCCGTCATACGGCTTCTCGTCAGTCTCGGACGTAAGCGTCACGTTGCGCTTGTTGATGGTGAGGCTCACGCTCGGAGCCGTCTGGTCGATGACGAACTTCACTTTAGAGAAGTTAGCGTTGGTGCTTACGAAGTCACTTGCGTTCAGGGCCTTGGTGTAGGCAACGACGCCGCCGTTCTGGTCAACGGCAACATCGGTGCCGGAAACGCTCAGATCAACGCCTTCCTTAAGCGCAATGTCATCAGCAGTAAACCTGCCCTCGCCACCCGTGATTCTCACCTGGTAGCCGGCAACCGAATGCGGGGTGCCGTCATAAGTAACGGTATCGCTGTTACCCTTAATGGTTACGACGACCTCGTTGGCATCAGCAGTAACGGTCAGCTTGCCGGTCTCCTTGGTAATGAGGTAGTCGTTGCCATCCGTACCCTCATTGAAGCTGTAGGTGAAGGTGTTGTCGCTGGTGCCCGCAGCGGTCTGAGAACCGGTGACGTCAAAGGACACGCCCTCGCCATCAATGAAGCCAACGCCATCGCCCTTGGCCGTGGCAGTAACGGTGCCGTTGGTAAGCGGCTTGCCGTCAAAGACTTTGGAGTCAGTCGCGGAGGTCAGCGTCACAAGACGCTTGGTGATAGCAATGCTCTCGCTGCTCGTGGCGTAAACGCCTTCCTTGTAGTTAGAGCCCGTGGCGCGCAGCTGAACCGTTGCGGAGCCGAAGTGGGTCAGCGTGATCTCGGAGGGATCGCTCACCCATTTCTTGCCGTCGGTGCTGTACTCAACGGTGAGTTTGTTGCCGTACGTGTCGGCGGCAGAAGCCGCATACGCGGAGAGTGCGGTACCGTCATAGACCTTCTGGACGTCCTGGGTGCTCCAGGTTACGTTCCCGATCTCATCGGCAGGCGTGATTTCGAGCTTGCCGTCCTCAACCTCGAACTTCACGTTCTTGAAGTTCTTGGAAGCCTGCTCGGAAAGACCGAAGGAGTCTGTGGAAAGATTCATGTAGTAGGTGCCAACGTTGGTTCCCTTGGCACTTGCGGTAGCACCATTAGCCAGAACCACATCGGCTGCAGCAAGGCCGCTCGGAAGCGTGCCCTGTACGGAGAAGCCAGTAGCTTCCTGCTCGGAGCCGTTGTAGGTCTCAGTTTTCTGGTTGCCCTTGACCTTGATAGTCACCTCATTGGTAACAGGGTTGACCTTGAGGGTGCCGTTCTCGGTCTTAATGGTGTAGTTCTCAGGCTTGGTGTTGTCGTTCAGCTGGTATGTGAAGGAGTTCGGCACTTCGCCCGCATTGGTGATGGATACACCATAGGTATAGGTTGCGCCCTCGCCCTGGGCAAAGCCGGAAACAGTCTCCATCTCGTCCTTGCTATGGGCGGTGCCGTCATAGGTCCACTCGCCGGAAGCGGACTTCAAGGTAACAGCGGCCTTCTCGATAACGAGGCTGCCGTTCTCGGTCTTAACCGAGAACTCGCTGGACACGTCGTTGCCTTTGGCGTCCTTAACTACGGGAGTGCCGGTGATGTTATTGGTGTAGGTTCCGGCATCGGTGGCCTTGGGGTTCTGGGTGGTCAGGCCGGAAACCGTGTACTTCTGGCCATTAACCGTGAACTCATAGGTCTCAACACCGTTAGCCTCGTGCTCTTTACCGTCATAGGTGGCGGTGGTGGAATTGGCCTTAACCGTAACGCTGTACTTGGCATCACGGTTGGTGACGCTCAGGGAGCCCTCGGTCTTGGTGATGTTGTAGTTGTCGGCCTTAGTGTTGTCGTTGAGCGTGTAGCTAAATGCGTTGTCACTGGAGCCGACAACCGTCTGACTACCGGTGAAGGTGTAGGTGGCTCCCTGTCCATCAACCCAGCCGGTCTCGGTGGCAAGCGCGGTCTCGCCATTGGTGAGCGCCGTGCCATCGTAAGGCTTGGAAAGGTCGGCGGACTTCAGCGTGACATCGCGCTTGGCGATAGCCAGCTCGCCGTCGGTAACGACAAACTCAACGTCGGTGAAGTTGTTGCTCTTGTTCTCGAACGTACCGTCCTTGAGGCCCATCGCATACGTGCCGGCGTCGGTCTTCGTCACCTCGGAGGAACCGGTGTAGGTGAAGTCAGTCTCCTTATAGAGGGCATTGTCGATGGAGGCCGTGTAGCCAGAAGCGGACTTCGCGGTGCCATCGTACTTGGTGCTGGTCTTGTTGCCCGCAATGGTAACGGTGACCTTGCTGGTCACCGGGGTGACGACCAGGTTGCCAGTCTTGGTGGTGACGGTGTAGTTGACGTAGTTGCCCGCATCGTCCTTCTTCGCGCCGTTGCCGGTGAGCTCATAGGTGAAGGCGTTCTGCTCGCTGCCTACATTGGTGATGGCGCCCGAAGTGGTGGACGTGAAGCTGTCGCTCTTGGCGAAGCAGCCGTTGGTGACGGTCACGCCACTGTTGGTAAGTGCAGTGCCGTCGTAGACCTTCTGGCTGCTGCCAGACGTCAGCTCGACCGCGCGCTTGCCGATGGTCAGAGCACCATCGACGATCTTGAATTCCACGTTGGTGAAGTTCTCGCTGGTGTTCTTGAAGTCACTCGCCTTGAGCTGCATCTCATAGGTGCCTGCATTGGTACCAGAAACGGAAGCGTTGCCACTGAATGCGAAGTCCTTCGTGGTGTACAGCTTGTTATCGCTCGAAACGTCGTAGCCCGTAACGGTGTGCTCGTCACCGTCATAGGTCAGCGCGTCACCGTGCTCGGTAATGGTCACCGTGACCTTGTCGCTCACTGCGTCCACCGTAAGGGTGCCGGGCTTCTTGGTAACCTTGTAGTTGCTGGCCTTGGCCGTCGTGCCGTCGAAGACAACATCGAAGGTGTTCTCACTCGTGCCCGCATCGGTCCTGGAAGCGAAGTTGTTGTAGCTAACGCCCGCCTCTTCACCCTCGACGAAGCCATCAGCGGTCACGCTGTCTTCAGCCTTGGTCAGCGCGGTGCCATCATAGGTCTTCGAGGCAGAGCCGGAAGTAATGGTGACGTCCTTGGGCGCAATGGTGAGCTTGCCAGTCTTGGTGGACACGGAGAACTGCGCGCTCACGTCATTGCCATTGGCATCTTCAACGGTCCAGTGGCCATCATCGTTGGTGCTGGTGATGGTCTGTGCATAATCGCCAGCGTCCTTGCCGGTGATGTCAGACTTGTAGTTTTTGACCTGGAACGTCTCGCCGTTGAATTCGAACGTTTCGCTCTTGACGCCAGACATGGTCTGCTCGGAACCGTCGTAGGTCTTGGTCGCGGTAACGCCCTCAAGCTCGATCTGGTACTTCGCAGTGCGGTCCTTGACGGTCAGCGTACCGGGCTGAGTCGTGATGTTGTAGTTGTTGAGATCGGTGCCTTCCTTGGCCTTCCAGCTGTTGGCCTTAACTGTGCTTTGCGTGGAGCCAACAACAGTCTGCAAGCCCTCGATGGTTGCAGACTCAATGCCCTCGCCCTCGACGAAGCCATCGGTGGTGAATTCGCCGGTAGTCAGCGCCGTGCCGTCGTACTCCTTCTCAGCAGTGCCAGCCGTAATGGTCGCGTCCTTCTTATTAATGGTGAGTTTGCCATCGACGGTGGTGATCTTGAACTGCTCGGTGACAACGTTGCCAG
>CAVFEZ010000120.1:0-8560 GCA_963621665.1 Akkermansia muciniphila
AGAGGGCGCACTGCTGGCGAACGGTGTGTGCGAGGATAAGGGACATCGCCAAGATGCAGGAGGCTGACGGCGTGCCCTACGAGCAGACACTCGGAGAGTACAACTATGAGTTTTACAGAAAGAAATTCAACTGAAAGGACTATGAAAGTGATAGAGAGCATACTGGATTTCCTGCTCGGCAGGAAGTACTATGCGGCGGTGCTGTGGCGCACGTCCACGGAGATTTTCGAGATTTCGTCGCGGATATTCCGCACGAGGGAGGAAGTGGAGGAATACAGGGAGGCGATGCACGGCAACCGCACCTACAGGATACACGCCGTGGTGTCGTTCCGCACGAGAGAGCCGCTGGAATGGCGCTGTAAAATTAAAAAATAACGCCCCTGGAAGGACAGGGGGATATATCTTTGCGGCATGAACATACTGAAACACATTTTCGGCTGCATCCGCTGGCACGGGATGTACGTCATCCTCGACACCGGGGACGACAGCGTGACGCTGAGCGGACGCCTGTACAGGCACATGGAGGAATCGTGCGGTGGGAGGCTTGACACCGTGTACGCCTTTTCCGTCGGGGGCGAGTACGCATTCTGCTGCAACCCGAGGGAGAACGGCTGGCTTCAGGAGGACTGCACCGCTCCGCTGCCGCACATCCAGTACAATGCGGAGCACAGGTGCATAGGCTTTTATGCGGAGTGCCCGACGGCGAACCGCATCGCCTACGACTACGGCCTGCCCCTGGGCAGGGTGAAACTGTCAGTGCGTCCCGGCAGGCAGGGGAACATCAGGTACTACCGCATATGCCGTTGAGGAGCGTATTGGGCGCATCGGTGCGCAGGCCTGACGTGACGTTCCGCAAGTCGGACGGCAGGATAAGCGTCACCGCAGGGGTGGCGTCAAGGCTCGGCATAAAGTGCGGTGACAGCATAGACATCATTGCGGATGACTATGAGTGTCACCTTGCGGTGCGCACGCACTCCCCGGCAGGCAGGTACAAGGCGGTGTGCCGACCCACCAACCGCGGCAAGCACAGATGCCGGAACTTCCGTGCCTACAGCAGGGAGATATGCGACTACGTCTGCGCCCGGTTCGGGAGCGAGGTGGTGCAGCTCTCGGCAGGGGACATCACGGAACACCCCCTGCACGGCAGACTGGTAACACTCATCAATCGCAATCTATATGGACATCAATCTTCAATCACTGTCGACAACGCCGTCTGACCACGAGTGCAAGGACGGCGACCTCAGCGCAATGCTCAACGTGATATACGAGGACGGGGCACTGCACATCATACCAGAACCGGAAGTCAAGGCCGCCATTGCCTTCAAGGACAAGGACGGCAATGCATTCGAATGCGGACTGGATCACGCCAGGTTCTACATCCACAAGGCGTACAACGACGACCCGGACAAGGACGACCACACGAACTGGATAGCGGTGTGGGACGACGGCACTGACCGCCGCATACTGTGGTGCGACGACATCTACGCCGAGAACCAAGTGTGGGAAGAGATAACCGCACTTGGCGGATTCCGGGTGAACGCCGTGACCTTCACGGGGCGCGTCGTGAGCCTCGTGGGAAGTGCGGAGACGCGGTGGCTGCTGTGGGACGGCGAGGGATACAAGCCGTATGTCAGGGGCGACTTCGCGTTCCAGGTGCGGATATGGTCGGAGACGCTCGGGGCGGACACATACAAGGCGAGCTTCGACGACATCGTGATGCCGAACTATGTGGACGCCAACGGCATCCCCATGGCGGACGGCGACAAGAAGGCTGACATCCGCGGACTGTCCAAGGCAGGCATGGCTTATTTCCTTGAGCGTGCGGACGCGGCGGTCAGCGCGGCGGTGGAAAACGGCGACAACCTGCACAAGTACCGCTCGTTCGGCTTCTGCGCCCTGCGGATGTACGACGGCAGTTACGTCAGGGTGTCGGACATCTTCTGCATAGGGTCGAAGGCGAGCACCAGTTACCTGGATTACGTCGATGTCGCTTCAGACCGTTACGTGGCAATCACGGCAGACCTGCACCGGCACAAGATTGCCGTGGCGATGCAGGAACTGGAGAGGGTGAAGAACCTCATCCTCGGCATCGACGTGTTCCTGTGCGCCCCGAGCCTGTTCTACAAGACCAACCAAGTGCACAAGTTCACAAGGCAACCGTACGCGAGCACTGGTTCGTTGAGTACAGGCGTGCAGCTTCAGCCGTACAGCGAGGCGGAGATGTACGGCGTGGCGGACAGTCTCTCGTTCCACAGGGTGATGCGCATAGAGACCAAGGACATCGGCACGGCGATAGCCGGGGCTGCGGAGCAGTACATCCCTCCCTTTGACGAGACCGGCAGCGTGCTGACGCTGGAGGATTTCGGCGTTGCCGCCTACGGCGCGTCGGTGGCTCACAACTACAACGGACGGCTGAACATCGGCGACGTGTGCCGGACGGTGACGTTCGCCCCACTGGCAGGGATAGACTACAGGTGGGACGGGAGTTATCTGGACACCGGCACGGACACGTCATGCGGAGGCGTCATGTGGAACGGCCTGTGCTATCCCGTATACAGCAAGAGCCAGCAGCCGAAGCGTTTTGCCACCGCCACGGCGTATCTCGTCATCCGCTACGCCGACGGCAACAGCCGCAAGACAGTGTACGCCATGAGCAAGACGGAAGTGCCGCTGCCGCCGGTAGTGATGCTGCCATATCCCAACATAGAGTCAGTTGACATATACCTCGGAATCTTCGATTCGCAGTCAGACTGGCCTGACGGTTACCGGAACAAGTACTGGCGCAGGAAGAACCTGGAGTTCCACACGTCGGCGACAGGGAACTGGTCGTATGCCGTCACCATGAACGGCATTGGACTGACATTGAATAACTGGTCTCTCCTGTCCCCAATCATATACAGCGGCACTGTCGTGAAGCTCACCGGCGACTTCGACGAGACGACAGCCGCGGAGTACGCCGCAGCCGGCAACGCATACAGCGACGGAGCGCACTCATTGGGCGTGCGCCACCGCAACAGCATCTTCGCCTCGGAGAGCGGCAACCCTTTCGTCACCAAGGCGACAACGCAGGTGAACGTGGGAGACGGCACGGTCTTGGCGCTGCAAGCGCCTACGCAGCCGATATCGCAAGGCCAGGCAGGCAGCACGCCATTGGTGGCGTTCACCACCGAGGGCATATACCCCCTCTATGTGGACGCGTCGACAGGACTGTTCTCCGCGACCCAGCCCGGTCCCCGGGATGTCATCATCAAGGGAGACGGCGGATACAACACCGGAGCGGTGACATCCATAGACAACGCCATACTGTTCCCCACCGACAGGGGGCTGATGATGTACGCCGGTTCGGGCACGTCGTGCCTCACGGACACACTCGTCAATAAGGTCTATGATGTGGAGTTGCCGCACCTTGCGGACATATTCAGAGCCTGCGGACTGGACAATCCGGGGACGGACAGCCTCTCCGCATACACATTCACTGAAAGGCTGAGGGAATACCTGAGGACGTGCAGGACGGTCTACGACTACGCCTCGCAGAAGATATACCTGTACCAGCCGACAACCAGTTCCTTTACCTTGGTGTACTCGCTGAGGTCGGGAGCATGGGGCATGACCGAGTGCGCCTTGCGGCAGAGCCTGAACAGTTATCCCGACGCGCTTGCGGTAGACCAAGGGGGCAATCTGGTGGACATATACAACGCCAGTCCTGGCGAACGGAAGTTCTTCGCCATAACGAGACCGATAGGTTTCGGTGCGCCGCACACGCTGAAGAGGGTGGCGGCATCGATAGTCAGGGGACTGTTCGCCAAGGGCAGGGTGGCGAGTGCCATATACGGATCAAGAGACCTGCAGACATGGTTTCTGCTTACAACGAGCAAGAACCACTACATGAGAGGCAGACACGGTTCGCCATACAAGTACTTCCGCTATGCCGTGCTCGGCACGCTGTCGGAGGGAGAGACCGTGGAGGGCATCTCCGCCGATGTCACGGAGAGCATGGGCAACCAACTAAGGTAAACGTTTGTTTCCGAAAAAGCAAACGTTTATTCTAAATAGAACGAAAATAGAATGAAAATAGAATGGGACTACCCCTGTGCCTCGTCGCTGAGGATGCGCAGGCGCTCGAGCAGGGGCGTGTCCTTCGCCCCCTCCGTGATGTCGGCGGAAATGGCGGTGAGTTTGGGTTCGATGATGCCGAAGATGTCCTTGGCGGCGGTGACGTAGTCCCTGCCGTCGAGCGAGGAGAGTTCGCTGAAGTACCTGTCCCAGAACTCCTCGGTGTTGGTGAACCCGACGAGCATCTCCCTGACGATGGACTTCTTCTTGTTGGGCGTGCCCTTGGCGCGTCCGCTGCCCGGAACTTTCCTCTGTCCTTTTACGAATGGCATAATTAAAAAATAAAGTTACGGAGCAAAGGTAACTGTTTACTTTTGCCCCGTAACCAATAAATATTAAAGGAGTATGGTAGGAGCAATCATCGGTGCGGCAATCACGGCCGCAAGCGCAATCGGAAACCACATAGCCACGAGCAAGGCGAACGCCAAGCGTAAGAGGGAACTGGAGCGCAGGGAGCGTGCCGCGGAGAGCGACGCCGTGGCAGACCGCTACGGCGACTGGCGGTATTCCGGGGCGAACCTCTATTTCAACAAGGCTGCGGACGAGATGAAGGACTATGTGGCGCAGCAGAGGGCGGCACGGAACGTTACCGGCGCAGTGGACAACGGCACGGCGGCGAAGGCGGCAGGACAGGCCATAGGCAACGCCGCGGGACAGGCAGCCGCCCAGAGGCAGGCGGTGGGCATGCAGATGTACCAGCAGGACAAGCGTAGGGCTGACGGATACGCCGACAAGGTCGACGAGGTAAACGCGGCGCAGTCGGCGGCGACGACACAGGCATGGAGCCAGTTGGGGCAGTCGGCAGGAAACCTTGCGACAGCCATCGGCGGCAGCGGAGCGTCAAAGGCGGCAAACGGAAGCGAGACCGCAGCAGGAGCGGCACAGCGGAATACGGCGGCAGTACCGCAGTCACAGAACACCACCATAGACTTCAACCGTGCGCAGACGGACTTGGACTACCAGAGGGAAATCAAGAAACAGATAACGGGAGGGCTTTGACATGAAGAGCGCATACGACCAGATATTGGGCATAGAGGAAGACAAGACTGCCTCTGCACCGCAAGCGACCCCTCAACCTGCCGGCACACAAGTGCAGCCGGCGCAGCAACCGCAGACCGCCGTCGCACCAAAGGAGCGGACGCAGACAGAGAACGCACAGACGGAGGCGAAGAAGCCCACCGTGGACGAGCGCATGGCGGAATGGAAGGAAGCGAACCCCGAGCCGGTGAAGCGTCAGGTGGAAGCGCCCGAGACGGAGAGCACGCTGAGTTACAAGGACATCCTCGACAGGTACGCCAAGGCGCAGCAGCCAGACCCCAGAGAGGAGAAGCGCAGGAGGATAAACAGGAGCATCGCCGCCGTGGGCGACACCATAGGCGCACTCGTCAACGCCGTGGGCACTACCGCAGGGGGCAACAGCATGAACGTGGACTATTCGCAGGGCTTGAGCGAGAGGATGCGGAAGAAGTACGCCGAGGACGACGCCGCGGCGAAGGACTTGCGTGACAGATGGTTCGCCCTGCAGATGAAGGCGGCAGCCCTCGAGGACAAGGACAACGACCGCAAGGCGCAGCGCTACAACGCCGCAGCAGCCAAGGCGGACACCGACTACAACACCGCCAAGCGGAACTGGGACACCGCCTACGACAGGCAGCGGCGTTCCTACGAGCGCCAGGACGAGGCGGCGCAGAAGGCGCAGGACAGGGAGGACACAAAGGAATACCGCCAGAAACGCCTTGCCCTCGACAGGCAGAAAGCGGACGACACAAGGAGTTACCACAGCCGCTCGCTGGGCATTCAGCAGCAGAGGGCGGACGCGGCGGACGGGAAAAAGAGCGGCGTGAAGTTCCGCATCGGAGAATGGCGTTCCGACAGGACGTTCTCCAAGGAGGAACTCTCCACGGTGGCTGCACGGATGTTCGAGAAAGGTCTCATCCCCGTCGGCGACTACAACGCGGCGGAAATGGGACTGAAGAACTTCGCTCCGCTGATAGAGAAGGCGGCGCGCACCAAGGAAGGCGAACGGATAATGGAATCCAACGGATTCAATAAAAACTGACATCTACACGACCATGGCAACAGGACAAGACTACATAGACAAGTATCTCAAGGAGCAGCAAAGCAACAACGACAACAACAAGGACAACTATCCTTATGTCTACGCTCCCAAGGACGAACAAGAGGCAGGCAACTGGAATATTGCAGAGGAGCAGCCGGAGCAGGAGTATCCGTACGTTTACGCCCCCGGCGAGGCGGAAAAGCCCGGGACGGAGCAGGGCGTCACGGAAAAGGCGGAGGACGGTGCGGACAACGCCGCGGGCGGCACTGTCCCTTCAGGGGAGAGCGCAGCACCGCAGACAGAGCAGGCGGCAGCCGTCCCCGGCTTCGACAAGAGCCAATACCACAGAAGACCGCAGTACAGGATTGCCGACGGCAAGATTGTGGGCATCGACCGCTATGTGTACACCAAGGACGACAAGGACTACTACACGGAGCAAGGCGAGAAGATAGAGGCGTACGAGAACGGAGACAAGACCGACGTGCCCACGCTGTCGCAGGAAGAGGAGGTGGCGGCACAGGTCAAGACCGTGTATGACCGGTTCAAGGACCGCATCGCCAACGCGAAGAAGGAGGACTTCGCCGGCATCAAGGCGGACTTGTGGAACGCCGTCAAGGGAAACATGGGCATAGACCTCAACCGTTATGAGGAAGGCACGGAGGACGAACTGGAAGACGCCGTATGGGACGAGTTCGCAAGGCAGTACGAGGAGCACAACCCCAAGGGCAGGATAAAGGCGGAGGTGTTCAGCGGCAAGTACGACATGGGCAACCTCATGGAAGCGTCGGCGAGGGACAACGCTGCGGCAGGGCGTGAGTACGCCGTGCAGACAGCCGGCTACGACAAGTTCGCCCCGCTGATGAAGACCAGCGTCAACCTGCCGTCGGTGGAGGCGGCGAAATGGTTCAACACCGAAGCGCGGTGGCTCGTCAGCGCAGCGGAGGGCGAGATGAAGCGCGACAAGGGTTTCGTGTCGGGTCTGAAGGGGCTCGGCCTGGGCTTGGCTCACGGTCTGCGGAGCGTGGTTCACGGCGGCGTGATGAGCGTGGCGGAAGCGGAGCACCTTGCGGAAGTGGTGGCAGCGTCGAAGAGGATGCAGGAGGGCAAGGCGACCGCCGACGACGACAGGCTGCTCGACTCGTACCTGTCGTACCGCGAGGCGGAGAAAGCGTTCCGGGGCGACCTGGGTTACTGCTACTCGATAGGGCAGACCTCCGCCATATCAGCGCCGTTCATGCTGGAGTTCATCCTCAATCCGTTCTCGGCGGCAGGAAGCGCAGCCATGAACGGCATCGGCAGGAAACTGATACAGAGATACGGCATCGGCTGGATGAAGGAGAACGTGAAGAGGCTCACCAACAGGGAGGTGCGTGCCGGAATGGAGCGCATGCTCCGCAACTACATAGGAGGCAAGGCAGGCAAGATTGTCGGCGAGAAAGCCGCAGCCACCGTCGCCAAGGCTGGGGCGAGGGCTGTGAATCTTGCAGCCTACGGAGCGGCTTCCACCGCATCGTCGGCACTGATGACCGCCACGACGGGACTGCCGGGCGTGTACGCCGACGCCGTGAAGCGGCAGATTGACGACGGCGAGAAGAAAGGCACGGCATGGAAGAAAGCCGTGCTGTCAGCGATGAACGAGAGGGGCAGCGAGTATGCGGGCCCATTGCTCGAGCCGTTCCTGAAGTTCTTCGGCAAGACGGCAGGGAAAATCGCAAGCGGTATCGTGGGCAAGGAACGCCTGCCGGCACTCGGTGCGGCAATGGCGAAGACTTGGCCCGTGGCAGCCACGAGAGAGATCATACACGACGTGGCGGCGACCGGTTCGTACAGGACGGTGAGGGACATCGCCAAGAAAGCGCACTGGGACGGTTTCTTCGAGGAGGACTTCGAGGAGATATTCGGCAGTTTCGTGGACGCAGCCGTCATCGGCGACCAGCACTTCCTCGACAAGGACGGCAAGATAGACTGGAAAGGGGACAACTCATTCTTCAACCTCAAGGAGCGTTTCGACGAGGCGGTGAACGTGGGCTTCACCACCCTATTGCTTGGTGCAGGCAGTGCATCGGGCTACCGCACGCCCAAATACCGGTTGGCTAATGCCCTCAAGACATACGATGCCCTGGGAGCGCAACTCTATGGTGACAACTGGGCATCGTTCAAGGCCACCATAGAATCAGCCAACCCCGAACAGTTGTCTTCGGTGTTGGTGGGATGTATGCAGGCAGGAGCATCACGCCAGCAACTCGAGACATTGGCGAACTACGCCTACACATATTCCATGCTTGACGCATCGGTGGAACTGGAGAGAGGAAGACGTGAAAGCAAGGATGCCGGCAACGAGCAGGTGGATGCAGAACAGTCGTATGACGATGGCTACACCTTGGAGAA
>CAVFEZ010000121.1:0-8251 GCA_963621665.1 Akkermansia muciniphila
GCCGCATATCCATGCTAAATACGGAGACTGCAAGGCGTCGATAGCTTTTGACGGCACGGTCCTCGCCGGCTCCCTTTCTAAAAAACAGCTCGCTTATATAAGAAAGTGGATGGGTATCCATCAAGACGAGCTCATGGCGAATTGGAAAAAGGCGATCAAAGGCTGTAAGATAGAATGCATCGAACCCCTGGAGGAGGCCTGATCATGAGCAGTGAACCGATTCTCGAGGCGACGTCGGCGAAAGCTATGGGAAACTCAACCATACTTGTCGAATTCAGCGATTCCACGAAACGCCTAGTCGATATGTCTAGGTATTTCGATCTTCCCGTTTTCAAGCCGTTGAAGGATTCGTCCCTATTTTCCGATTTCGAGCTTCGCGATGGGCTCGTTACTTGGATGGATGGTGAGATAGATATCGCTCCGGAAGCCATGCGCAGAGACGGTTTGCCGGTTTCGTAGTCTCAACTGTTTGGGCGCGTCGATGCCCGCGGCTGCTGGTGTTTACGGTTACCTTTTCAAAGGAAAATAGCTCGTGCGCAATTGCTGTGCATTTAATAGCGATATGCGTGCAGAACGTATACCGCAATTCGGCTGCGGCGTATCCCGGGGCATCTCTTAGAACCCCGAAAAGCAAGTAAGAAGCAAATGACGGCGATTCGCGAAACCGCAGGCCAGAAGCTTACCGAAGCCAAAACGCACCGGATCCAGCCCGTTTTCGCGCCCAAAAAGCAAATGACAAGCAAGTAAGAGCGCACGTGGGACAAGTGGCCGCATGGAGCCATGCGACGACGGCGGCCGCGACATGCATCCGGCCTTCGCGATTGGCGATATGGACGCCGCATCCCCTTAGCGGGCTGGCCGCGCTGGCAGAGGACGCTTTGGCAGTGGGAAAATATATCCCCTGGGACGGGATATTTGTTGTGCGCACCGCCGGGCGGGTGCTTTAACATATGTCGGGGTAAATGTTAGCTTTGCTGCGGCTTCATGCTTGTGGCAGGCGTCAATTTTTGGTCGGGGGAAGTAATGAAGAAACGGCTCGTAAGTATCCTTCTCGCCTTTTGCATGGTGACACAGTTTATGCCCACATCGGCGTTGGCTGCGCAGGTAGAGGCGGCGAGCAACGCGCAGGCTACCTCTGATGTCGTCACCGCATCTGACCAGGGTGCGAATCAAGATACAGATGAGGGTCAGGGTGACCTTGCCAACGGCGATGGGCAAACGCCGGCCGCCCAAGGGAGGGGTGCCGAGACTTCGACAGGTGATGATACTAACCAGACCGACACCGACCAGGTCGACGAAGCGGCGATAAATGCCGTGTCCCAGACGGACAACGGTGCCGACGAGCCGTCTCTTGCCTCGACGAACGATACTCACACCCACGCCGTCTGCGGCGCTTCCTCCTGTGACGATGCGCACAGCGCAATCGAATGGACCGCATGGGATAACACTTCCGCCCTGCCTAGTGCTGCGGGCAACTACTACCTCACGGCCGACGTTACCCTTAAGGATACCTGGACGGTTAAGAAGGACGTCAACCTCTGCCTCAACGGCAACGACATCATTGGACCCAACGGCCAGGACGCCATTGTGGTCGACTCCAAGGTGTCCCTGACCATCACCGACTGCAAAGACGGCGAGAACGTCGGCAAGATTACCCACATCAACGGCCAAGAGGGCCGTGGTGTCGTTGTCAAGACCAACGGCATGTCCGACGGCGCCGGAATTTTCACCCTCTGGAACGGCAGCATCACGGGCAACACTATCAACAACTATGAAGCCAGCTATGGCGGTGGCGTTCAGGTTAGCGGTACGTTCAACATGTACGGCGGTACCATCACCGACAACAAGGCTTACAGCGGCGCGGGCGTTGGCAACAGCGGTACCTTTAACATGGGCGGCGGCACCATCACCGGCAACACTGCTGGCGGCACCGCTGGCGGTGGCGTGTGCAACATGGGTGGCGGCACGTTTAACGTTTGGGGAAGCGTGAGTGTCATCGGCAACAAGAGTACTAGCGCTGCCGATGGCACGCAGAGCAACGTCTATCTTGATAACACCGATAAGACCGTGACGATTAAGAGTGGCGAGTCTCTCTCTAGCGAGTCGCGCATCGGCATCACGTCATCTGAGCCCCAAAACAGCCCCACGGTCGTGAGCGGCTCGACGAGCAAAACCAATTTTTCGAGCGATAACAGCTACTACAGCCTGGTCGAAAACAGCAGCGGTGGCCTTATGCTCATGGCCGAGCACAGCCACGCGGTTTGCGGCAAGACCGACTGCACCCACGAAGGCCACAGCAAGGACGACGTCTGGACCGCATGGGATAGCACCACGAGCCTTCCCACCCAGGAAGGCAACTATTACCTGATCTACAACGTGGAGCTTACTTCGACGTGGGAAGTGAGCAACGACGTCAACCTCTGCCTCGACGGCAAGACCATCACCGGGGCAAGCGGCCAGGATGCTATCAAGGTCACCGACGGTAAGACCCTGACCATCACCGACTGCAAAGCGGACGCCGGCAAGATCACCCACAAGGACGGTGAGAAAGGCCGGGGCGTCTACGTCGACGGCAACGGCGCCCTTACCATTTGGAACGGTAGCATCGAAAACAACTCTGTCGATGGCGAAGCTGGCGGCGTCTACAACAACGGCATGCTTACCATGTACGGCGGCAGCATCACCGGCAACTCTGCTACGGGCAACGCCGGCGGAGTCTCCAACTACGGAACGTTCAACTTGTCCGACGGCAGCATAGCCAGCAACTCGGCTACTGACGGCGAGGGCGGCGGAGTCTACAACTCTCAGAACGCCACGTTCACCATGTCCGGCGGCAGCGTCACTGATAACTCTGCAACTACGGGCAACGCCGGCGGCATCTCTAACTACGGAACGTTCAACTTGTCCGATGGCAACATCGCCAATAACCAGGCGAGCAACGGCAACGGCGGCGCAGTCTACAACGCCCAGGACGGCTCGTTCTCCATGTCCGGCGGCAGCGTCACCGGCAACTCGGCCCAGAACGGCGGCGGTTTCTACGGCGCAAGCGCCTTTACCATGACCGCCGGCAGCATCACCGGCAACTCTGCCACAACCAATGGCGGCGGCGTTATCAACCAGGGCACGATCACCGTGTCTGGCTCTGTGACCATCAACAACAACACGGTGAACGAGGTGGCCAACAACGTCTATCTTTCTACCGGCCAGCAGATTGTTGCTACGGATGGCATGCCCACCGGCGCGTCCGTGGGCGTCACAGCGCAGAATCCCGACGACGACCCCATCCTTGTGCCCAACGTGAACACCACTACGGGTTTCTTTAGCGATGACGCAAACCACGAGCTGGTGGTGGTCAGCGGTGGTCTTAGGCTATCGAAGGTGCACAAGCACAGGCTCTGCGGCAAGACCGACTGCGAAGACGCCCACGACCACGGCGAGGATCTAAAGTGGGAGGTGTGGACCAGCACCAACAGCCTTCCCAGTTCGGGTAACTATTACCTGGACAACGACGTGACCCTCACGGCCGAGTGGAAGTGCACAGCAACCGTCAACCTCTGCCTCAACGGCCACACCATTACCGGAGCCGACGGCGAGTATGTTAGTGAAGTCACGGGCGTCCTGGCAATCACCGACTGCCGCGACGATCAGAAAGTCGGTAAGATTACCCACAACAAAGACGCTAGTGGCTGCGGCTTTGACGTTCGCCAAGGTGCTACCTTCTCCCTTTGGAACGGCAGTATCACTGGCAATGCCGGCACCAAAACCTGGATGACCGCCGCCATGGGCGTCGGCGTCGGCAATTTGGGCACGTTCAACATGTACGGAGGCAGCATTGCCGACAACAGCCTCGCCTACAACGGCGGCGGCGTCTGCAACCAGCAGGGCGGCACGTTCAACATGTACGGCGGCAGTATCTCGGGCAACTCAGCCAAATACGAAGGCGGTGGAGTCTGGAACGCCCAGGGCGCCACGTTCACCATGACCGGCGGCAGTATCACCGGCAACTCGTCCACTGGTGGTACTTTGGGCTCTGGCAAAAGTGGCGGTGTTTACAACGGGGGCACTTTTAATCTCTCGGGCAACGTGAACATTACCGGTAACACGGCAAACAATGCGGCCAGTAACGTCTATATAACGACTGCTACCGTTACCTTTACCTCTACCCACCCTATCACCGTGACTGGGACTATGGGTGCCGACGCACGTGTGGGCATCACGGCCAATGAGCCCTGGGAAAGCCACACGGTCGTGAAGGGGACGAGCGACCCCACGGCGTTCTTCAGTGACGACGAGGGCTATAAGATCGCGACAGATACGACCAACAACAGTCTGAAGTTGGTCGACGCTTTGGATGCCAACCATAAGCATAAGATCTGCGGTGATGATAGCTGCGATGACCCCGATCACAACAAAGAGCTCAACTGCCAGGCCATCACTAGCTTGGATCAAATCAAATCAGACGGTGATTACTACCTGAACGCCGAGATTACTCTCGCTGACACCTGGGAGTGCAGCTACAAAGTCAACCTCTGCCTTAACGGCCACACCATCACCGGGCCCAGTGGTAAAGACGCCATCAAGGTTAAAGACAAAGCGTCCCTGGCCATTACCGACTGCAAACAGATTGTTGGCAAGATCACCCACAACGAAGGCGAGAAGGGCCGCGGCGTCAATGTTGTCGCAGGTGGTACCCTTACCCTCTGGAACGGCTCAATCACCGGCAACTCGGCAGGTACCGCTGATGGCGCCGGCGTATACAACTATGGCGCGTTTACCATGTACGGCGGAAGCATCACCGGTAACTCCACCTCGTATGGCGCCGGCATCTACAATCACGGCACGTTTACTATGAACGGCGGTAGCGTCACCGGCAACATGGCCACTTCTAATGGTGGCGGCGTCGAAAACTACGGTACTATCACCATGTCGGGCGGCAGCATCACCGGCAACAAGGCACGTATTCTCGGCGGTGGCGTCAATAGCTACGGCCAGCTCAACCTCTCGGGCGATGTAACCATCGAAGACAACACGGTAAACAGCAGTACAGAACAAAACGTGCCGAGCAACGTTTATCTCTGCCAAAACACCACCTATCCCAATGCAAAGATCGTTGTCACAGAGGGTAGCGTTGGCGAAAACACGTCTGTAGGCATCACGGCATATCCGCCCGAGAACACTACTGTCGTGAGCGGTACGACAAACACCAAGGGCTTCTTTAGTGACAGCGTGGCTTATGCGCTTAAGGCGAACGACGCCAACGACGGCCTCAAGCTGGTTGGCGAATCGACCACTGAGCACAAACACAGCGCCGAGTGTGAAGATACGAGCCAAGGCGATGAGCTAACGTGGACGCCTATTGCTAGCCTGGCTGATATCGCAAAGGACGGCAACTACTACCTAACAAGAAAAGTAAACCTGTCCGAAACCTGGACGTGCAACTACAACGTAAACCTTTGTCTCAACGGCTATGACATCATTGGGGCAGACTGGCAAGACACCATCAAGGTTAGCAACGGTAAGACCCTGACCATCACCGATTGCCAAGAGACCGCCGGCAAGATTACCCACAAGAGCGGCGAGCTTGGCCGCGGCGTCTACGTCGAAAGCAATGGCACCCTTACCCTGTGGAACGGCAGCATCACCGGCAACACTGCCCCTGGCAGCTTGACCGGTGCCGGTGTCTACAATCTTGGTGAGCTCAAACTCTCGGGCAACGTGACCATTAGCGGCAACACGGTGAATGGGGCAGCCAACAACGTCTACCTCTCCACCGGCAAAAAGATCACTGTCACGGGGACCGCCATGGGCCAAAACGCGTCCGTGGGCATCCTTGCCGAGTCACCCGGCAGCAATCCCGTCGTGGTCGAGGGAACGAGCAGCCTCACGGGCTTCTCTACCGATGATGAGGACTACAAGCTGGTTGAAGATGATGAGAAGAAGCAGCTAAAGCTGTCTGAGGCTCACGAGCACAAAGTTTGTGGCGACGACTCGTGTGACGATGATAGTCATCCCACGCTTGGATGGAAGGCCATTTCCAGTCTGGATGAGATCAAAGCAGACGGCAACTACTGCCTGAAGAACGACGTTACTCTCGACGCCACTTGGGAGTGCAAGTACAAAGTCAACCTCTGCCTCAACGGCCACACCATCACCGGTCCCGCAGACGAAAACGCCATTGAGGTTTACTACTACAACAACTCCCTGACCATCACCGACTGCCACGAAGGCGACGAGGTCGGCAAGATTACCCACGCCGATGGAATGACGGGCCGCGGCGTTATAGTCGACACTTACGGCACCCTGACCCTCTGGAACGGAAGCATCACGGGCAACTCTGCCCCCGCCAATTGCGGCGCAGGCGGCGTTTACAACTTTGGCACGTTTGAGATGCGCGGCGGCAGCATCACGGGCAACTCTGCTAAGGGCAACCAGGGCTATGGCTCCAACGGCGTCGGCGGCGGTGTCGAAAACTACAGAACGTTCAACATGTACGACGGCTCCATCACCAAAAACTCCGCCGAAGATCACGGTGCCGGCGTTGAAAACCACAGCACTTTCACCATGTCTGGAGGCACCATCGCCGAAAACTCGGCCAAGAACGGCGCTGGCGTCTACAACGCCAACGGGACGGTTAGCATCTCTGGCGGCAGCATCACCGGCAACACGGTCACAGAAAAGGGCGCCGGCGTCTATAACCTCGAAGGTCGTACGCTCAATATGACCGGCGGCAGCATCACGGGCAACACGGCCAAAGAAAATGGTGGCGGCGTCTACAACGGCGGCACGTTTACCCTCTCGGGCAACGTGACCATCAGCGGTAACAAGGTGGGCGACGCGGTCGAGAACGTCCATCTCCCCAGCGGCAAAACGATCGCTGTTGCAGAGGGCGGCATGGAGAATAGCGCGTCCGTGGGCATCACAGCCGAGGCGCCCGAGGGCGGCCCGCTCGTGGTAACCGGGGCGAGCACCGCCACAGGCTTCTCCAGCGACAACACGGACTACAGTCTGGTGGCGACCAGCGATGGCCTGAGCTTGTCGCAGGCGCACCGGCACGCCGTTTGCGGCGAGGACGGCTGCGATCATAGTGACCACAACGCGAATATGAAGTGGGAGCCGTGGACCAAAACCGACAGCCTGCCCGACCAGTCGGGTAACTATTACCTGGTAAACAACGTGACCCTCACGAAGGTCTGGAATTCTCCTAATAATGTCAACCTTTGCCTCAACGGCAAGACTATCGCCCAGACTTGTGGTGATAGCGCCATCCAGGTTAACGACTCCCTGACCATCACCGACTGCCACGAAGGCAACGAGGTCGGCAAGATTACCCACGCGGAGAACGCGACAGGCCGCGGCGTCAACGTCGATAGCCGCTATGCCCTCTTCACCCTGTGGAATGGCACAATCACCGGCAACTCGGTCACCGACTACGGCGGCGGCGTTTCTAACCGCGGCACGTTTAAGATGTACGGTGGCGCCATTACCGGCAACTCGACCACTTCTGATGGCGCCGGTGTCTACATCTACGGTTCGGGCTCGTTTACCATGTCCGGCGGCAGCATCACCGACAACACGTCCAAATACTTCGGCGGCGGTGTGTTCAGCGACGGTGCGCTCAGCCTCTCGGGCAACGTAACCATTGATGGCAACCACAGGCCGGGCGGTTCGGCTAGCAACGTCCATCTCTTCAAAGACAAAACTATCAACGTCGCAGAGACCGGCATGGGGGAGAGCGCTCGTGTGGGTATCACGGCGGAACAGCCCAATACCAAACCCGTTGTCGTAAGCGGCACTGCGTTGTCCACGGGCTTCTACAGTGATGACTCGGACTATGAGTTGGTGGCTGACGGTAACAACAGCCTGAAGCTGTCGACCAAGCCTGTCACTATCTCTGGCGTGAAGTTGCTGGTCTCGGCCGGTGGCATCGAGATGTCCGACGACCAGTCGGGCACCAAGTCGAAGACCTACGATGCCCAGGCCGTGGCTTATGCTGGCGGCGTGACCGTCTCCAAGAATATTTATGGTGCGTCGTTGGACTACACCTGGCAAAAAAAGGACGGCGAAAGCTACACCGGCACCAACAACAACCAGGCGCCCAAGGATGCGGGCGAGTACAAGCTTGTAGTGACTTATAAGAGCAGCAGCAAGGTGTATGGCACGCAGGAGGTACCGTTTACCATCACGGCCAGGGAGCTGGGCGTCAACGTCACGGCAGACAGCAAGCCGTACGACGGCAAGACCGATGCTACGG
>CAVFEZ010000122.1:0-5667 GCA_963621665.1 Akkermansia muciniphila
TTGCGGCTGTTGAGGTGTACTCCGTGGAGATGGTATTTCCCGGCCAGCTCGTGGTGGTCGTGCAAGACCAGGCGGCGGTGGTATTCCTGCGGGATGGCACGGATGAGATGCTCCGTCTCTTCGGCCGTGGCCTGCGGCTTGCGGATGTGCACGAGGGAGATGGAGCAACGGAGAAGCTGGGCTATTTGCTCAGCCTCTCCGTCGAAGAATTGGGGAAGAGTGATTACTATTGTCATGATGCGGATTTCTTAAACAGGTCGAACGAGGCATCCCAGTCTTTCCACACGGGTTCACGGCCCAGCTCTTTCAGTCTTGCGTTGATTGCCGTGGCGGTGCGCTCGTCGCTCACGCTGAACTGTTCGAGGGCCTGCGGATAGGTGTGGTAGCCGCCAGGGTTTACCTTCGACTCGGCCGACATAGTGGTGACACCGAGCGTCGCCATGTTGTCGCGGATGAAGGCAGGCTCGCGGGTGGAGTAGGAGATGTCTACGTCGTGGTCGAAGATGCGCATGGCGAAGGTGGCCTGTGCCAGTTGGCGGTCGGTCATGAAGCAGTTGGGCTGGAACCCTTCGTTCTGTGCGGGGCGCATGCGGGGGAAGTTTACACTGTACTTCGTCTTCCAGTAGTGTTTCTGCAGGTAGCGCAGATGGTACGCCATCATCACCACGTCGGTGCGCCATTCCTTTTCCAGTCCGATGAGCACGCCCATGCCGATGGAGTGTACGCCAGCTTGCCCCATGCGGTCGAAACCGTCGCATCGCCATTCGAAACGGCTCTTCATGCCCCGAGGGTGGTAGAGCTTGTAGTTGTCGCGGTGGTAGGTCTCCTGGAAGCAGATCACGCCGTTCATGCCGTGGTCGGCGAGCGTCTTGTAGTCCTCTGCCGAAAGGGGCATCACTTCAATTTTCACGTTGGAGAAATATTTCTTGGCTATGTCGATGGCCTTGGCGAGATAGGGCACGCCAGCCTTGGCAGGATGCTCGCCCGTGACGAGGAGGATGTTCTCGAAGGGAGCCAGCTCCTTGATGGCCTTATACTCATTCTCTATCTGCTCGGGGGTGAGGATGGTGCGTGCCATGGGGTTCTCGCGGTGGAAGCCGCAATAGACGCACGAGTTGGAGCAGGCATTGGTGATGTAGAGGGGGATGAACATCGACATTGTCTTGCCGAATCGTTCCTCTGTATATTGGCGTGAGAGCCGTGCCATCTGTTCGAGATAAGGCTCGGCGGCGGGGGAGAGCAGTGCCATGAAGTCGTTCACGTCGCAGTGCTCCTTGGCGAGGGCACGGCGCACATCGATGTCGGTCATCGAGGCGATACGCTCGGTGGTCTCCTCCCAACTGATATTCTTTAGTTCGTCTGAAAACATTTTGTTCTATAAATTAATAATGTGACTTTGCATATTACCCAGATTGATCATCCACATTTTGTCGATGAGCGGTTCGCCAAAGCCGGCGATGAGTTGCATGGCCTGACAAGCCTCTATGCTACCGATGACGGCGGGCGTGGTGCCGAGCACTTGCTTGCCTGGATGAGGCATCTTGAGGGTTGCTTCCTCGTCGGGGAAGAGGGTGCGATAGGTGCATTTGCCTTGGCAGAGCACGCTCACCTGTCCTTCGAGTCCTCTGATGGCTCCGTAGACATACGGCTTGTGGAGGGCTTCGCAGACATCGCTCACGATGAAGCGAGTGGCGAAGTTGTCCATGCCGTCTATCACCAGGTCGTACTGACTGATGAGGTCTTCGGCGTTCTCACGGGTGAGGCGTTCTGGATAGGCTATGATGTTTACCTCGTGGTTGAGCGAGTGGAGTCGTCGCTTGGCACATTCTGCTTTCGGCAGTCCCACCTCCTCTTCTGAGTAGAGCACTTGCCGGTGCAGGTTGGTGATGCTTACCACGTCGTCGTCGATGAGTCCCAAGGTGCCGATGCCAGCACCTGTCAGGTAGGTGGCGATGGGCGAACCGAGTCCTCCCACACCTACCAACAATACCTTGGCATTCCTTAACTTGGCTTGTCCTGCCTCACCGATTTCTTCCAAGAGGAGCTGACGATGGTATCTGTCTTCTTTCATCATTTCTTGTATTTGCGTAAATCGTGGGTCAACTTTGCCGCACAGAAGTTTGGTCCGCACATCGTGCAGTATTCGCCGTCGGTGTGTCCTGCTTCCTCGAAATACTGGAGTGCCAGCTCGGGGTCGAGGGAGAGGTGGAACTGGTCGCGCCAGCGGAAGTCGAAGCGGGCCTTCGAGAGGGCGTTGTCGCGAATGGTGGCTCCGGGGTGTCCCTTGGCCAGATCGGCGGCGTGGGCGGCAATCTTGTAGGTCACCACTCCGGTGCGCACATCCTGCTTGCCCGGCAGGGCGAGGTGCTCCTTCGGGGTCACATAGCAGAGCATGGCAGTGCCGAGCCACGCAATCTGTGCGCCTCCGATGGCAGAGGTGATGTGGTCGTAGCCGGGGGCGATGTCGGTGACGAGGGGGCCGAGGGTATAGAAGGGTGCCTCATGGCAGTGGTCGAGCTGGCGCTCCATGTTCTCCTTAATCTTCTGAAGGGGCACGTGACCGGGACCCTCGATGAATGCCTGCACGTTCTTGTCCCAAGCGCGGGTCACGAGTTCGCCCATCGTGTCGAGCTCGGCAAACTGAGCCTCGTCGTTGGCATCGGCGATGCAGCCGGGGCGCAAACCGTCGCCCAGAGAGAGGGCTACGTCATACTGGGATACGATGTCGCAGATGTCGTCGAAGTGCTCGTAGAGGAAACTCTCCCGGTCGTGTATCAGGCACCACTTGCTCATGATGCTGCCGCCGCGGCTTACGATGCCGCAGAGACGCTTGTCGGCGAGGTGTACGTTGTGGCGGCGGATGCCGGCGTGGATGGTGAAGTAGTCCACGCCCTGCTCACACTGTTCGATGAGTGTGTCGCGGTAGATTTCCCAACTCAGGTCTTCCACCTTTCCGTTCACTTTCTCCAATGCCTGGTAGATGGGCACGGTGCCTACGGGTACGGGACAGTTGCGCACAATCCATTCCCTCGTCTCGTGGATGTTGTCGCCCGTGGAGAGGTCCATCAGCGTGTCGCCTCCCCACTTGCACGACCACACGGCCTTGTCTACCTCTTCCTCGATGCTGGAGGTGGTGGCGGAGTTGCCGATGTTGGTGTTGATCTTCACGGCGAAGTTGCGGCCGATAATCATCGGTTCGCTCTCGGGATGGTTGATGTTGGCGGGCAGCACGGCGCGTCCACGGGCTATCTCCTGTCGCACAAACTCGGGAGTGATGTGGCTATGGATGCCCAGCTCCTCACAGTTCATGTTCTCGCGGATGGCCACGTATTCCATCTCTGGGGTCACGATGCCGGCCTTGGCGTATGCCATCTGGGTGATGTGCTTGCCGGCCTTGGCGCGGCGGGGCAGTTGGATGTGCTCGAAGCGGAGGGCGTCGAGGCTGTGGTCGGCAAGGCGCTGTTTGCCATATTCGCTCGTTATCTCGGTGAGCTGCTCGGTGTCGGCTCGGTCGAGAATCCACTGTTGGCGCATTCTCGGCAGTCCTTTCTTCAAATCCACCTGATAGGCAGGATCGCTGTAGGGTCCGCTGGTGTCGTAGATGTAGACAGGGGCGTTGGGCTCCGTGTGCGGAATGCCGCGCTCGTCTTTCACCACGGTGGGGGTGAGGTTGACCTTGGTCATGCCCACCTTGATCTGTGGGAAAATCTTCCCCTGCATATACGCCTTTTCTCTCTTGGCGTAGGCTTTGTTGTCGTTTGGCATAATTTAAGTGAAGAGAGAAGAACGAAGAGTGAATAATCTAATACTCACCCTTGTTCTCTCATGCTCGTTTTTTAGTAAATACGATGTTAGTTGAGAAATGCGGTGAGGGGCGAGCTTGCCTCGGCGCAGTCGCTGATGGCTCCGAGTCCAGCCTCGTAGGCACGGCGGCCACAGACCACGGCCTCTTTGAATGCCTTGGCCATTTCCACGGGGTCGCCGGCCACGGCGATGGCGGTGTTCACCAGGCAGGCATCGGCTCCAATCTCCATGGCTTCGGCTGCATGACTCGGTGCTCCGATTCCTGCGTCGACCACTACGGGGATGGTGGCTTGCTCGATGATGATCTGCAGGAAGTCTTTCATGCGCAGTCCCTTGTTGGTCCCGATGGGGGCGGCGAGGGGCATCACGGTGGCGGCACCAGCCTCCTCCAGGTGCTTGCAGAGCGTGGGGTCGGCTTGGCAATAGGGCAATACCACGAAACCGAGTTTTACCAGTTGCTCAGTCGCCTTCAGTGTCTCGATGGAGTCGGGCAGGAGATAGCGTGGGTCGGGGTGTATCTCCAGCTTGAGCCAGTTGGTGCCGAAGGCCTCGCGTGCCATTTGGGCTGCGAAGACAGCCTCCTCGGCGTTGCGCACGCCGCTCGTGTTGGGAAGGAGTTGGATGTTGGGGTTCTGCACTATATGCGAGAGGAGATCATCCTCCTTGTCTTCCAGTTCGATGCGTTTCATGGCCACAGTCACCATCTCCGTCTCCGAGGCGGCAATGGCCTGAGCCATGAGATTGTTGTTGTTAAACTTTCCTGTTCCAAGGAATAGGCGAGAGCTGAACTCTCTGCCTGCGATAGTCAGTTTTTTCATTTTTATCTGTATTCTTTTATCATTTCCATTATCTTATGTGTTTCCTTTGCCGGGTCATCGGCGCGCAGGATGCTGCCGCTCATTGCCACTCCCGTTACGCCCGTTTGCATAATGTCGGGGATGTCTTCGCGTGTGATTCCTCCGATGGCCACGATGGGCAGGTCGATGTCGTGGGCTTTCATCTTTGCCACGATTTCCCGGTAGCCCTCCAGTCCCAATACGGGGGAAAGCTTCTCCTTGGTGGTGGTGAACCGGAAGGGGCCGCAACCGATGTAGTCGGCTCCTGCCTCATGGTGTGCCTTCACGTCGTCGAATGTGTTGGCGGTGCCGCCGATGATGAAGTCAGGGCCCAGAATTTTGCGCGCCTCGGCGATGGGCATGTCGTTCTTGCCCAAGTGGACGCCGTCGGCCCCCACTTCCTTCGCCAGTTCCACCCGGTCGTCGATGATGAAGACGGCACAAGTGATTCTGCACCATTCCTTCACCTTCCATGCGATGGGTCTTACCTCGTCGTCGGAGGCTCCCTTCATGCGCAACTGAATCCAGTTGCATCCCCCCGTCAGCGCGTCGTTGATGCCTTCGAGATAGCTCTTCGTGACGGTCTGGTGGGAGATGAACTGCATCTGGCAATTCCGCAAGGAATATGTCTTATCCATGCCTTATCCTCCGCAGAAAGCCTTGATGATGACAATGTCGGCACCTTCTGCGACAGGTGTGGTCTCCCACTGGTCGCGAGGCACCATCTTGTTGCTGACGGCTATAGCTATGCCCTTGGCAGGAAGCATTAGCTCATCTGCCAGTTGTTTCACGTTGAGAGCTTCGGTCTCGGTCTCTTTGTTGTTGATAGTTACTTTCATACTGCATTTCCTTTAATGAACGGTCAATGAAAAACACGGAAATGCCTACGGAATCAAGCCTAAATAAAAAGCCCCTAATCCAGACAGTCGTTGCCATGGAATAGGGGCTTCTTTCTTGAATATAACCTTGGTAGTATCAATTCCCTGCGACAGCATTATCTGCATCAGGTTCGATGGGTATAATCTCA
>CAVFEZ010000123.1:0-5387 GCA_963621665.1 Akkermansia muciniphila
ACTTCTCGAACTCACGCTGCCAGTTGATTTTGAGCGAGGACGGGCAGATGACCAGGCAAGGGTAAGCGTCGGCGCAGTCCACGATGCCTATGCTCTGGAGTGTCTTGCCAAGGCCCGGCTCGTCGCCGATGAGCAGACGTCGCTTGTCGAGTCCGAAGCGGATGCCTTCCTGCTGGTAGGGGTATGGCTCGATGCGGAGGTTGTGTTTCAGAGTTTCGGTCATGGTCATGCGTTCAGGATGTATTTGGCAAATTGTACGGAGCGGCCTGTAATCTTGCTTTTGGCTTTTATGCGCTCGGTGGTGATGTTGTAGCCGTCGGCGCGGAGGTCGGCAATCCTTGCTCCAAGTCGGTAGCAACCGTACTCGCGCAGGGCGGTAAGCGGCTCGATGAAGCCGAAGCGTTGCAGGTGCTTCAGAATGAATTGCTTTTGTGAGGTGGTATTGTCTTCCATAACGAATGTTGTTTAGATGTTGAGGCACCAGTATTGGAATGCCAGTTCTTCGTATTTCTCGCGTCCGCGGTTGTAGATGTCGTCGCCCCGGCAGATGAACTTCTTGAAGACGCGGTTGTTCTTCTTGGATATGGCATAGATGAAGTCGCGGTCGGAGCCGGCGATGTCCATGTACCATGCGCGTGAGCGGTCCCAGTCGAAGAAGTCGACGGCACCGTCGAACTCCTCTTGTGTGGAGGCGAAGGTGGTCTTGAGGTCGCCGCCGAAGCCGAAGGTCGGGAGGAACCAGTCCCACTTGCAGCGTGTGTCGAGGGTGAAGGCGAAGCCGCCGTACTGGAACGGTTGCGCGCGGTTGACCATGACGCATTGCGTAGAGGCGGTGTCGAGCACCTTTGCGAGGAAGGCGTCGCGGCGGGCCTCATGGCGCAGGGCGCGATACATCTCCTTTGCGTGGCGGAACTCGTCGTCGGTGTAGGGCACGTTGTCGACGGTGAGGCGGTAGTAGTTGACGCGGTCGGGTTCGGTGATGAGGGCATCGACGAGCGAGCCGAAGCGGAAGGCCGCGTCGCGGTCGCCATACTGCTCGTGCGGATGCAGGAGGTTTTTGAGCTCGGTGAGGTCGGAGTTGCTGACCTCGCTCCGCCCGTAGTAATTGTCGGGATTGGTGTTCATGCTTCCTCTGCACATTCGTCGTCCATTTCCCATCCCTGGCAGTCATCGGCAATATGCTGCCATGTGCTGGCGCGTTTTTGCACCGTGCGTCCGGCGGCCATTTCCGTGGCGATTTCTTTCAGCAAGGCGATGAGTTGTTCCGGGGTGCGGTATTGGTCGGTGTATTCCTCGAGCCAGTTGGTGTCGGAGAAGTCATCGTCGGAGCGACAGGCAAAACCGTCTTCGTCTCTCTCCCATTCGCCCTGAATATAATCGGTTGTTGAGACGGGGGCTACACGGTGCATGGTGCATGAGTAGTCGATGTTGCGCACGGCCTCGTCGGGGTCGCTTTGGTTCCATGGTGCACGGGTATCGAATTCGGTGCCCGGTGCATAATATCCACTTTCTCTCATAGTTATTTGGCTTTGATTTCGTCTACGTATTCGATGTGTTCTGACTTGATGAAGATAGCGCCGGACTTGTCGTTGGCCAGCTTGTTGCAGAAGGTGAGCTGCTTGGAGAATATCTTTTCGAGCTCGGCAACAGACAGGGTGCAGCCGTATTGTGCCCACCACATGCCGATGACCTGCATGAAGCCTTCGGGGTTGAGGACGTTGATGCGTTTCTTGACGGATGTCTTGGCCTGATACTGGCTGGTCTGCAGCTGGGCTTCGCCGAACAGTGTGTTCATCTCCTGTTTCTGTGCGGCGAGTTCGGCGGCAGCCTTTTCCTTGGCCTCGCGGTCGGCGCGTTCCTTTTCGCGCAGTTCGGCCTCATGTCGTTCACGCTCCTGCATCTGACGCTTGATGCGCTCGGCTTCCTCGGCATTGGCCTGTGCGATGCGCTCCAGCTCCTTGCGCTTGGACGGCAGGCGGTCGAGGATGTCGTCGCGGTTGGTGGAGACTTCGAAGGCGTATTGCTCGGTGAGGCGTTTGGAGAGGTTCCGCTTCACGTCGGCAGCAATGGTGTGTGCCTCTTCGGGTGAGAGGACGGACGGGAGGAGCACGGAGGCCTGCAGGGATGCGAGCCATTCGGCGGGCAACTGGTCGGATGTGTTCTTGACGGTGGTGGAAACGGTGTCGTAGTTGTCGAGGGTGACTGACTTGTCGAGCTCGACGAGGCGGTTGTAGGCTGACGCCACGAGGCCGTTGAACTGACGCACGATGTCTTCCTCTACGTCGGCGGCGTACTTGGTTTTGGCGGCGGCCTTTGCCTGCTCGAGTTGGCGGCGGCGTTGCTCGGCCTCGTACTCTGCACGTTTCTTGGCGGCGTACTGGTTGCGGAAGTCCTGCAGCTGGGCGGGGACGGTGCCTTTCTTGGCAGGGTCTACCTCGTTTTCCATGGAGGTGTAGACGGAACGGATATTGTCGAAGAGCTGCGTGACGGCGGAGCGTTTGGTATTCATCTTGCGGACGGTCTTCCTTGCGCGGTCGATGAACGTGGCAATCTCCTGGTCGAGCGCGTCGCTCATGCCTTCGGTCTGTACGCGCTGGAGGAGCTGCTGGCCGAAGGCGATGCAACGCTCGTGCGACACTTTGTTTTCGTTGTAAGCCTGCGGAGCGGCCTTGACGACAGTGCCAAAGTTCTGCGGCTCGAATATGGTGATTTCAGTTGTCATGTGACTATGGGTTTTGTGGGTTGATGATATTGGTGCAGGGCTGCACATTGGTGTATTGCACATAGCGACGGAGGCGCGTGCAGTAGATGCCGTTGATGCTGTTTTGTGTGAAGCGGCATCCGTAGCACGCGCTGTGCATGTTTTTAGAAGCCGTCATCGTCGCCAGCGTCTACGGTTACACCTGCCGAGACGTCGTGTGCGGGAGGTCCGAACGGTTCGGCGGACTGCGTGGCGGCGGCAGGCTGCTGTATCTCGCCCGTGGCTGGGTCTACGCCCTCAACGCCGTAGAGTTCGTTGTTGATTTCGATTTCCTTATCCTCGGTCTGCTTGCTCTGCAGTTCGGTGCCGCGGCCTATGCGCACCTTGGGGTAGGTCTTGAAGGCGTGCTTGACGCACTTGGCCATGAGGAAGCCGGGATCGATGTTGACCATGCCGTTCTGGTCGACACCATAGAGGGCGTTGGCACGACCCGTCTTGCGGTCCTGGCGGGCGGAGTACTGTGCGAGGCGCACCCAGTCTTCCTCGGTCATGACGGCGTAGTCGATGGAACCGTCGGCGCGTGTGATGCGAAGGTAGCAGGCGATGATGCGCTGGCCTGAGTGGGGCAGATGGCAGGTGTAGGATACGCGTTTCTGTCCGTCGACGTCGGTGAAGGAGAACTCGTCGTTGCTATAGACGAGCACGGGGTTGTCGGCGTGGCGTATCTGTCCGGCACGTTCGCGCAGCACGAGCTCGCCGTAGGCGGAGATGGTGAGCACGACACGTCCTTCCCACACGGGGCGTTCGCGTGTGCCGACGTTGACATTGCGGCCGATGAGGTAGCAGAGGGCGCGTGTGCCCTGCTCGAGGGAGAGACCGCAGACGGCAAGGTCGATGAATGCCGTGAAGAGCGAGAAGCGGGTGGCCTTCTGCAATGCGGGTGTGTCGCGCAGGAGTTTGTTGAAGTAGATGCTTTCGCGCTCGTAGGCCTGTTCGCCGGTGCCTGCTCCCCAGAGGGTGTCGTAGATGCTGATGAACTTGTCGCGGACGATGGGTGACTGTGTGATGTCGAGAGCGTCCAACTTGTTGAGCTGCTCGACGGTGAGTGTGATTTGGCTCATGTGTTACGATGTTTGAATGTTGTATGTTTTGGTTTTAGTGTGCCGCTGGGCGGAGTCGAACCGCCTAATGCCTCTGACTTTATTTCCTTTTGCGCCTATCCGTTTAGCGCACTATCAGCGACGGAGTTGCCGGGACGCGGTCTCTCCCGGCTGGAGCAATCGGTTTAGAGCCTTTACAGGTGGGATACACCTTCCGCTGGCTTGCTATACAGTTGAGCTTCTTTCATTTTATCGGTGAGATGTAGAACCGTATGCGCTCGTAGTAGAAGGCATCGACGGCGTGGTCGTAGGAGAAATCGTCTTTCGTGCCTGTGGCGTTCTTGGCGAGTGCCGGATGCTGGAGGAGGTGGAGCCACATGTCGTTGAGCTTTGCTTGTGCGGCACGCTTGGCGCGGTGGTCGCACTTGTCTTGCAGGAAGCGGTGAACGGCGTGGGGGAACTTGCCGTCAATGGTTTTGTATATTGCGTAGTCCATAATGGTGAGGGTTTTGAGCGTTGCTTAATCTTCTTCTACGAGGTCTGCCAACTCTTTGAGCTGGCCTTTGCCGTACCAGTATTTGCCCAAGCTGCAGACGGCGTAAGCAATGGCGAGTCCGGTGGCCTTGAGCGCGATGTCAACAAGCAGGCTTGTTTCTGCGCTTGTCTCGGCGCACATGAGGAGGAGGGCAACAGTGCCGAGGAAGGCGAGCATGTAGGTGCGCCAGTTGGTGTAGGGACGGAAGAGTGTTCTCATATAATTTTTGGTTTATCTTGTTGTTATAGTTCGTTTTATTTTTGACCATTGCCGCCTGTCATCCATTCTTCAAGGTCTTTGCGCTTGAAATAGGTGAGCTTGCCGCCACGCGACTTGAAGTGAGGTATCTTGTGGTTGCGCACCAATTCGTAGAGATAGCTTCGCTTAACACCGAGGAACATACAGGCTTCGGCGGTTGTGTATATGTCTTTTGAAGCGAGTAGCGTTGCCGTGCGTATCTGTTCAAGTCGCTCGATGCAGTAGCATTCCCTGTTGCACGTTATGCCGGATTGGCCGATTTTATTCATAGAGCGTGTGTTTTGCCAATGCCCGTTCTTCTGCAACGGAGCCACACCAGCAGTCGAGATATTCGTTGACAGCTTGCTCGTTGTTGCGGTCGGACAGTTCGTTATATCCGAAGTCCTTGCAGAATGCCGACCAGCTGATGCTGTCAATATCGGCATCCGAGAGTTGTTTGAAAGAAGTGCAGGAGGTGAACGCTGCGGCGAAGATTGCGATGAAGATAGTCTTTTTCATTGTCGTCATGGTTTTTATTTTCTTGTTATGTCGTAGAACATGCCTGAATCGATTAGTTCAAGTATGAACTCTGGGGTTGTATGTTTGGCGTTCTCTCGCCAGACAGCGGAGCGGACTGAAGACTCTGTACCAAGCTCCTGACGTGTGAAACGCACAGTGGCGCCGTGAGGGATTTGCCTTATCGTCGCAGGGACATTGACCTCTTTGACGACCTTAACCTTTTTTAGGTTGATTTCTTTGCTATTAACCATAATTGCCGTTATCTAACAAACGGCATCGCATTTATTCATCAAAT
>CAVFEZ010000124.1:0-5178 GCA_963621665.1 Akkermansia muciniphila
CCGACGAGCCGTCTCTTGCCTCGACGAACGATACTCACACCCACGCCGTCTGCGGTAAGGACAACTGTGACAACAGCTTGCACCCTGCGATCGAATGGACGGGAATTTCGAGCTTAGACCAGATAACCACTAAGGGTAACTATTATCTGATGTCTGACGTCACGCTTAACGACACCTGGACATGTAGCTTCGACGTTAATCTCTGTCTCAACAGTTACTCAATTTACGGTGCAAACAATAAGGAAGTCATTAAGGTTTCATCGGGTACGTTGACCATTACTGATTGCCAAGAGAACGTTGGTAAGATTAGCCACAAGGATGGCAATACAGGCCGCGGCATCTTTGTTGATGGTGGCACCCTCGACTTTTGGAATGGCTGCATCTCTGGCAACTCTGCCACTGCCAAGAAGCCCACTGAAGAAAATAGCGACGGCGCCGGAGTCACCATCAATTCTGGTACGTTCAACCTGTACGGCGGCACCATCGCCCATAATACTTCTTCATTCTTCGGTGGCGGAGTCTCCAACCGCGCGCGTGGTACGTTCAACCTGCACGGCGGCACCATCGCCTATAACTCTTCTACATACTACGCCGGTGTTGACAACAACGGTACCTTCGTCATGTTTGGCGGATCTATTACCGGCAACTCTGCACCACATTCTTATGGCGGCGGAGTCGGCAATCATAATATCTTTAATATGTCCGGCGGCAGCATCACCAACAATTCAGCCTTCATTGGCGGTGGGGTCTTTAACGAAAGCTCGTTTAGTCTTTCGGGCAACGTGACCATCAAAGGCAACACGGACGACGAAGGCTCGGCAAACAACGTCTTCCTAAGCGGCGTTAAGATAGTTGTCGCAAATGATGGCATGAGCGATGACGCTTCTGTTGGAATTACGACCGGGAATCCCGATGGCAGTCCCGTTGTGGTGACGGGCACGACGGACGCCAAAGGCCTCTTTAGTGACAACGTGGAATATATGCTCACAGCAGATGAGTCCAGCAACGGCTTGAAGTTGGTTGAAATTCCGCACAAGCACAAGGTTTGCGGCGAGACGGGTTGCACGGAGCATGAAGACACCGAGCTAACGTGGACGAAGTGGACCAGTGCCGACAGCTTGCCTACCGAGCCGGGCGACTACTTCTTGACGACCGACGTGACCCTCAAGACTAGATGGGAATGCAACGGCACCATCAACCTTTGCCTCAATGGCAAGACCATCACTGGACCAAACGGCCTTGACGCCATTTTGCTTAAGAACGGTGCGAGCCTTACTATCACCGACTGCAACAGCGGCAGCCAGGTAGGCAAGATTACCCATGCAGAGAATGCGACGGGCCGCGGCATCAACGTCGAAAGCGGCGGCGCCCTTACCCTTTGGAACGGCAACATCACCGGCAACTCGGCCCCTAGCAACTCCGGTGGCGGCGTGGTCAATGGGGGCGCTTTCAACATGCGCGGCGGCAGCATCACCGGCAACTCGGCTGACTTTGACGGCGGCGGCGTCTGGAACTGGGGCGTGTTTACCATGGCCGGCGGCAGCATCACCGGCAACTCGGCCAATAGATACAGCGGCGGAGTTTACAATACCGGCACGTTCGCGCTTTCCGGCGATGTAATCGTTGAAGATAACACGGCAAGCGGCAAGACAAACAACATCTTTTTGATTAGCGGTTATACGATTGGCGTCGCAGAGAACGGCATGGGCGACGGTGCGTCCGTGGGTATCTCGTCGGAGAATCCCGCCGGAAACCCTGTTGTGGTTACTGGCACTGCGGACAATACGGGCTTCTTCAGTGACGATGCGGGCTACGGGCTGGTGCCCGCCGGCAGCGACGGGCTAAAGCTGCAGACGGCTCATAAGCACAAGGTTTGCGGCGAGACGAACTGCACGGATGATCATGGCGATGATCTGACGTGGAGGGCTTGGAGCAGATCTGGTAGCCTGCCCAGCATCGCTGGCAATTACTTCCTGACCGGCAACGTGACCCTTACTTCCACATGGGAATGCAACGCTGACGTCAACATCTGCCTCAACGGTTACGACATCATCGGGCCTGACGGCGATGTTGCTATTGAGGTTCAGGATGGCGCGACACTGAACATCACTGACTCCGATGCCGGTAAGACGATCGGCAAGATCACCCATGCAGGCAATCAGATGGGCGGCGGTATCAGCGTTGCCAGCGGCGGCGCCCTCATCCTTTGGAACGGCAACATCACCGGCAACTCAGCCTCTGGCAACGCCGGTGGTATCTGCAACCTGGGGACCTTTGAGATGCGGGGTGGCAGCATCACCGACAATACGGCCACGGGTGTCGCAGGCGGCGTCTACAATTCCGGCAAGCTTAAACTCTGTGGCAATGTGAGCATCACCGGCAACACGGTAAACGAAGTGCCCAGCAACGTCTATCTTTCCGATAACGCAAGGATCGATGTCATTGAGGCTGGCATGGCAAATGGCGCGTCCGTGGGCATTACGGCCGCGTCCCCCGCTCACAACCTCGTCGTTGTGAGCGGGACGTGCAGCCTCAATAGTTTCTCCAGCGACAATGCGAGCTATAAGCTGGTGGCTGACGAGGGCAATGACGTCCTGAAGTTGGCGGAGGTGCATGAGCACAAGGTCTGCGGCAACGATCCATGTGATGATGGTCATGACTCGCTAGTGTGGAAGGCCATCTCCAGCCTGGACGAGATCGACGGCGAGAATAACTACTATCTGATCGGCAATGTGACTCTTAATTCCACATGGGAATGCAAGAGCAACATTAACCTATGCCTCAACGGCCATGACATCATTGGACCCGATGGCAATGACTCCATCAAGGTTACTGAAGGTGCTTCTCTGACTATTACCGATTGTCGAGACGCCGTTGGCAGCATCACTCATGCGAGTGGCCAGGCGGGCCGCGGCATCAGCGTCGCCAGCGGCGGTACCCTTACTTTCTGGAATGGAAGCGTCAAAAATAATTCGACCGAGGACCTCGGAGGCGGCATATACAATGCCGGCACGCTCGAGATATTTGGCGGCAGCATCGCCAACAACTCGGCCACGGGTGTCGCGGGCGGCGTCTACAATTCCGGCGAGCTTACCATGACCGGCGGCAGCATCACCGGCAACTCGGCCCAGAACGGCGCCGGCGTCTATAACCCCGAAGGTCGCACGTTTAACATGTCCGGCGGCAGCATCACCGGCAACACGGCCAAGATTTCTGCTGGCGGCGTCTATAGCGACGGCGCGTTCACTATGTCCGGCGGCTCCGTCACGGACAACACGGCCAGCCAGACGGTCGGCGGCGCGTACGGCAACGGCACGCTCAGTCTCTCAGGCAACGTAGCCATCAACAATAACAAGGTGGGCGACGCGGACAGGAACGTCTATCTCCCCAGCGGCAAAACAATCACCGTCACAGGGGTCGGCATGGACAATGGCGCGTCCGTGGGCATTACGGCCGAGGCTCCCGAGGGCGGCCTGCCCGGGGACGGCCTGCCCGTGGTGACCGGGACGAGCACCACCACGGGCTTCTCCAGCGATGATGCGGACTGCGAGCTGTTGGCGACCAGCGCCGGCCTGAGCTTGTTGAAGGTGCACCGCCACGCCGTTTGCGGCAAGACCGACTGCGATCACAGCGGTCACGACGCGAGTATGAAGTGGGAGCCGTGGACAAGCACCAACAGCTTGCCCGAAAAGGCGGGTAACTATTACCTGGTAAACAACGTGACTCTTCCCCTATACTCGTGGTCTGCAAACAGAAACGTCAACCTTTGCCTCAACGGTAAGACCATCAACTCGGTCTATGGATTTGATCTTATTAAGGTTAGCGCGTCCCTGACCGTCACGGACTGCCAAGAGAACGCCGGCAAGATCACCCACGAGGGGGCGAAATACAACGGCGGCGGCGTCAGTATCAACGAGGGCGGAGTTTTCACCCTCTGGAACGGTACCATCACTGGCAACACAGCTAGCGATAACGACGGTGGTGGTGTCTGCAACATCGGCACGTTCATTATGAACGGCGGATCAATCACCGGCAATTCAGTTGGTGACCGCCGCAGCGGCGGCGGCGTTTATAACAACGGTGCGTTCACCATGTCCGGCGGTTCCATCACCGGCAACTCTGCTACTTATGGTGCCGGTGTCTACAACCGCAAAGCGTTTACTATGAACGGCGGTAGCATCACTGGCAACACGGGCGGTGCCGGCGGCGGTGTGTACAGCTACGGTACGATCAACCTCTCGGGCAACGTGGCCATCAAGGACAATGAGGTGGGCGACGCGGACAATAACGTCTATCTCCCCAGCGGCAAAACTATCAATGTCGCAGGGGCCGGCATGGACGAGGCTGCTTATGTGGGTATCACGTCGGATAATCCTGGCAGCAAGCCCGTTGTCGTAAGCGGCGCCGCGGCGGCCACGGGCTTCTACAGCGACAATTCGAACTATGAGTTGGTGTCTGGTGACAATGACACCCTGAAGTTGTCGCCCAAGTCTGTCGTTATCTCTGGCGTGAAGCTGTTTGCCTCGGCCGGCGGCACCGAGATGTCCGATGACCAGAGCGGCTTCAAGTCGAAGGCCTACGATGCCCAGGCCGTGGCTTACGACGACGCTGGCGTGACCGTCTCCCAGACTATTTCTGGTGCGTCGTTGGTTTACACCTGGCAAAAGAAGGACGGCGATAACTACACCGGCACCAACAGCAACCAGGCGCCCAAGGACGCGGGCGAGTACAAGCTTGTGGTGACCTATGAGAACGGCAGCACGGTGTTTGGCACGGCGGAGGTTCCGTTTGCCATCACGGCCAAGGAGCTGGGCGTGACCGTCAATGCGGAAAACAAGGCATACGACGGCACGACCGATGCCAAGGCGACCGCAACGCTGGACCAAACCGGAATCCTTGCGGGTGATGCTGTGACGCTGGACAGCACCAACATGAAGGCTACGTTTGATAGCGAGGCGGTCGGAGACAACAAGACCGTCACCGTCACTGGCCTGGCGCTTTCCGGCGACGCAGCCGGCAGCTATAAGCTGCCCGACAGCATTACCGCCACGGCGAACATCACCAAGGCGGCCGGCACCGGCGAGGTGAAGCTCGACGACTGGACCTACGGCGAGCGGGCGAACGACCCGGCCGCGAAGAGTGACACCAACGGCACCAATAACGTGACCTACCAGTACA
>CAVFEZ010000125.1:0-5114 GCA_963621665.1 Akkermansia muciniphila
TATCGTTGGGTAGCGTTACCGACGTGTCGCTCGTGAATATAAGGTTGCTCTTGTCTTCCACGATATACTTGCTTGTCGTTACGCCGTATTGCGTGCCTGTCTTTACGTTGCCCCATTCGTCTATCTTGAACTCGTTGTTGGCACTCACCGCGCCCGAAAGGTTTATCTTGTCAGCCGTAAGCGTGATGTCGCTCGTAACGTTTCCGTTGCCGTCAGTCTGTACGCTTGTGGCTATCTTGGCCTCTGCCGTTCCCATTCGGGTAGTCAACGCCGCCATTGCGCCTTTCATTTCCAGACTGCTGTTGGTAAGCGTCGATATGTCGCTCGTGTTTTGCTGCGCCGTAATCTTCACAGTGCCTAAGTCTGTGTTGACTTGCAGAAACGCGTCATTGTTGGCGGTTATCTTCACCACGCGCGTATCTTCCGTTACACCGCCTATCAGTAGCGTTACTATAATGTTCGCACTGCTGTCATCGCTGTACGCGTAAGAAACTGGTACGCTTCCAGCCTCTTTCACTTCGTGCCATACGCTCGTGTTCTCCGTCCTCCAACGCCAGTATAGCGTTTCCGTAAGCTCCAAAGCGGTCAGCGTCTCGCCTTTCTTCTGATATACGGAATAGTTCAGCGTTCCAGCTATCGACCCACTTGCCATAAGGGTAACGTTTTCCGCGTTCGGCACAAGCATATAGACCACCGCGTCCTGTCCGTTCGTGCCGTTCGTCCCTGCATCGCCTTTCGCTCCCGTGTCGCCCTTTGCTCCCGTGTCGCCTTTGTCGCCTTTGTCGCCTTTGTCGCCTTTCACCACTCCGCAGTCCGTCCAAGTGTTGTTGTACACCCACATGTGGCCGTCCGCTGATGTAACGTAACTGTCGTTTGCCGACGGCGTGAGATACTGCACCACCGCACCGCCGCTAACAAGTGCTATGGTTGCGGCCAGTCCGTCCTCCGTGCCGTCAAGTAGGTATGTTCCGTCTGTCGTGAAGTCTGCGCCAGCGTTTGTCGTGTAATGCGCCACGGCGTTTCCCTTAATGCTGATGCTTGCCCCTGCATCGCCTTTGTCTCCTTTCGACACCTGTAACGTCCAGTCTGATGAAACGCCAGGCACTCCCGTTGTCGTCCCTGCCGTCTTGTTCGTCATGAGATACAAGTTGCCGTTACGGCTCACTCTGTCATAGTAGTTGTACGTGCCAGCTTTCCACGCGCCCAAATCCCGTGCAATGGGCGTGTCCGTTCCGCCGCTGCCCTGTATCATGAAGTTACCTATGAACAAGTTGCTCGCTTCCCCGTCATCGTCATAGCCCCAATAGCTCTTTCTGTGGCTCGCCAAATCAAAGTCGTTGATGCCTGTGTACTGTGCGAAATACGGCGCGGTAAGCCCTGTGTCCAAACCGCCGTAGGCGCATACCGCTATACATTTCTGCCGCGTAACGTCCGACTTGTTGCCAAGCACCATCACCTTGTCGCCCACTTGCGGCTCGTCGCTCCCGTCTGCACATAGTGTATTGCTCACGGTAAAACTCATATACCGCTGGCCGTCTTTTACCTCGTAGCTGAACCCTGCCTGTGTGCATCGCCTCCACCACCAATGGTTGGCCGCGCCAGTGTAATACCCTGCGCCAGTGTTGAACGTAAAGCTCACGAGGTTGTCCCCTGCTTGGAACATCTGTTGCAGCGTGTTTCCGTCCGCATCGCGGAATAGTTGATAACATTTCCAGCCAATCACTGTCGTACCTTCCGTGTCGTAAACCGCTTCCACCAAGTCTATTTTTCCGCACCCTGCGGTATAGAGGTTTAACCCTCCTGCCGCACTTGCTTTCTGTATCTCCAACTCAAAAAACGTTGCCTTTCCCGTTACGGTAAGGCTTTGTGTCTTGATACCGTTGGTGTCTATGGTAGTCTTTCCGTCCGTGGTCTTTACCGACGCGGCCAAATCGGCTTTTGCCGCGTGCGTCGCTTCGTCGGCATTCGCGGCGTGCGTTGCTTCTGTTGCGGTGTCTGCACTTGTGGCGTGTGTGGCTTCGTCCGCGCTTGTGGCGTGTGTAGCTTCGTCGGCATTCGTAGCGGTATCGGCCGCGGTTGCGTGTAGCGCTTCGGTGGCCAAATCGGCCTTTGCCGCGTGGTCGGCTTCCAGGGCTTTTGCCGAGGTCCCGGTTGCAATGCTGCCCGGCGTTACAAGTGTTGTTGTCGTTGTGGTTGACGCGCTTGCTTTGGGCTTTGAGGAAATGTTTACATTTATCATAGGGCTAAAATTTATTATTATGATGATGTCAATTAATTTATATCGTAGTGTAGTAGATGCGCATCTGCCTTACCAGCCATCCATAGTTGTTATGCCTTGGCCGGATTCTGTGATTATAGCTTGGCCGTCTTCGCTCACAAGCAACGTAATGCCCATATTTGGGTCTGTGATGTCTGACTCGCGCAAGCGCAGATCCGCCACGGCTTCCTGCAGATCGAAGTCCGCGCCGAGGACAAAGAACCGCCGCCCGGTGAGTGCGGGGTGCGCGTATTGTGCAAAGGGTGCATAGGCGGAATATGTTAGCGCGGTGTCTATCTGTATACGCGGCGCGTGCCACTCCTGCCATGCCGCGTTAAGGTAGGTTTTTTCCGGCTTTGCAGTTGCGTTTTCCACATAGTCGTACAATACCGTAACGGGTTCGCCCGTTGAGCTTATCACGGGGTTGGATAGCGCGGGTGCGGCACTCGCGCCGAGGCTCAGGGCCTCCGACGTAGTAAGGGCGCTGTTTATCTTAAACTCCAAATCGTCCTTCACGTTGCAAAAAGCGCTGTCGGTGTCTGACGTGTAGACTATATCGGCGTCAGTGTCGGCGGCGTGCGCGTTGTCGCTGCATATCTCTATCTTGAAGTTTTTCACCTGAATGTGGGCAACGTGTGCCAACAATGGTATAGACGTGGTGCTCCATGACGTGTGCCGGAAAAATGTAGGGTGTCGGCGTGTAACCTCGTCCCATAGCGTGTTTACCGGGCCAAGGATCATGAACTGCACTTTACCCGCCACATGGTCGCTTTGCTTGATTGGTATAGCCGTGCCAGTAGCCTCAATTCCCGTGTCCCATAGCACATTGTTCTGCATCTCAAACTCCGTGCCTATCAAACAGTCGCCTATCTTCGGGTCAAAGCCGAGCGTAAAACTCTGGGCAAAATATTCGTCATCGTCGGCGCATTCCTCGCGTGTCTTGTAGGTCTGCCAAACAATATCGCTTAGTGCGCCGTCGGTGCCGGTCTCCACCGCGCACTTGTCGCCTACAATAAGCATACAAGCCAGTACGGCTACTTTGCTTACGTGGTCCTCGCTGTCGCCTATTGCGCTATACTTGAACTTATACGCTTGCGGCGCGGTGTCGGCCATCGGTGCCCAACCGTAATTAATCAACGTGTCGGTTACTGGCGTGTCGAAGGCGTCGGCGGCTTTCCAATACCGGCGGGTATACCATCTGCTTTTGTCGTCCTTGCGCTTTACCGTGGTGCGGGTCCATGTTGTAGGGTCGCTGCTGTCGTCGTGGATCACGTTGTAGGGGTCTGTCATAGGCTGCACCGGCACCAGGCTTATGTTGCCGGAAAAGACTATGTAGTTTGTGGCGCGAGGGTCTGACGGTGATAGGCTGCCGCCAGCTGCCCCCACATAAGTGGCGCGGGGGCATGAGCCTTTCAGGGCTTCGGCGTCGGGCATTGCGGCGGCTTCCGTGTCGTCCAGGTTGCCATTAACCGACACTACAAGCATAGTGTTTTCGTCGGGCTTAGATGCGGGGCTGTTGTCCTTCACGTCCTCGCTCACATCGGCGCAAGCAACGCGGAATATCGCGGCGCCCTGTGTGGCTGTCAGGGCGTTGGGTAGGGCTTGCTGGTTCTTGCCCGTGGAGCAATACACGTCGGGCAAATATTGCCCGGTGCTCTGCGGGCGCATACCGCCGGAATAGTAGGGGAATTTCCATTGCGGATTGTCCATTACGCGCAATAGCCAGTGGCGCACATTCACGCCATCGCCGTAAGCCAGGCCGGTGTCGCGCGTCAGTGCCCAAAGGTATTCGGGCTCTGTGGTCTCATACTCCGTGCAGTAGTATTGCCGGCGCGGGTAGGGGGACGTTAGCAAATCATCGTCCAACGGGCTTTGCACAATGTCGGCACTTTCCTTTACGTCGGCGGTAAGGGATAGGCGGCTGTAAGTGTCGCCTATACTTATCTTGTCGGCACAGTCGGCGGCGTTGCTGTTGGTAAGCCTTATGGTTTGTGCTTCGGTTGTCTTCGTTTCCCCAGTTGTTAGGCTTACCCATTCCACATCGGTATAGCCTTTGGCCGCGCTGAGGTCGTAAATATAAAAGTCGGTGCCGCGCTGCATGATGCGCAGATTGAAGTAGCGCATTATCTCCTGCAACACTTCGAGGTTGGTCCATGTGTCGCTCTCGCTGTCGCCCAGGAAAAGCAAATCGGACAGTGTAAGCTCATCGAACAACGTGTAACGTTTCGCGCTGGTGTTGTCGGTGGCGCGGCTGCCGTCGTACCAGATATTGGCGGTGTAGCCGTCGGGTATCGATGCGTTGATCAGCGACGTTATAATGTCCTTTACGGTGCGCTGTTCGGCGTTGGCGCGGGCGTTGGCGTATGAACTTCCGGCGGCATCGATATTGAGAAAGCGCGAACTTTCCAACACGCCCAAGCAATCGGTGCAATTTACGTCCAATTGGTCCAGCCGGCTGTTGAAGTCCTGCGAGTAGGAGCGCGGGACTACCCAACCGAGAAACACAATATCGTCGTCATGCTTCACCACAATGCTTGCACCGCGGGCGCTGCTCTGGAACATTGCGGCGGTGTAGCCGCTTGCCATTAGGCGCGCCGTGGCGGTGTTGGTAAGCACATGGTCGAACGTGTCGGAAACGTCGCTTTTTATTGTGAACGCTTCGGCGTCGGCAAACCATAGGCTGCCGTCCCCTATCTCTATGTCTCCCGCGGTGCCGGGCGCGGTAAAGACGACGCTTATTATTGCGCCGTCCTGTGCCGCGAATTGTCCGTAAATCTGCATCTGTCTATCCGTTTAATCTATTCACTCCATTCCTCCACCTTTTCAGCGTTCCAAGCATCATCGGTCAACTGTTCAA
>CAVFEZ010000126.1:0-5007 GCA_963621665.1 Akkermansia muciniphila
CGATGTGGCTCGTGCCAACAGGCGCGTTCGCCTCGCAGGAGGGGAGCGCGAAGGGCACGTCGAGTGCCAGTGCCTTGTCTGTTGCGAACGAATCCGGCTCGGACGATGCTCTGGCTACGGAGCCTTCTGTAGACGATTCCCTTGCTGCCGAAGGGGAATCGACAGGCCAGGTCGAATCGACGGATGCAGATAGTCAAATCTCTGGTGCTCAGTCAGATGTTGTGGGCCAGCCAGATGGCTCTGCTACGGAGGCTGCTGATTCGTCGGCGCAGAATGCCGTGCAACTGGCTTCTGTCGATGAGGCTTCACCTGCCTCTACGGATGGTACTCACACCCACCGCATCTGCGGCGACTCCTCCTGCACCGACGACTCGCACGCAGAAATCGAATGGACGGCATGGGAAAGCGGCACCAGCCTTCCCAAAGCGTCTGGCAGCTATTATCTGACGACCGACGTCACCCTCTCTGATGTCTGGAATGTTTGGAAATCAACAGACATTAAACTCTGTCTCAATGGTCATACGATCATCGGCGCGGATGGCAAAGACGCCATCATTATTAGGCGGGCTGAAGAATCTTTCACGAATCTCGATATTACTGATTGCCACGAAGGCGATGAGGTCGGCAAGATCACCCACAACAAGGGTGCGAAGGGGCGGGCTATCGAGAATTACGGCACCCTAACCCTTTGGAAGGGCAACATCACCGGTAATACCGGCAGTAATTTTTCCAGCGGCGTCGCTGTTGCGAACTACGCTGGTGAGTTCAATATGCGCGGCGGCAAGATCTTTGGGAACGATGGTAGCCAGGGATGTAAGGGCATTGTCTACAATGATGAGGGCACCTTTACCATGACCGGCGGCAGCATCACGGGCAACACGGCTGAATACGGCGGCGGTGTGTCCAATTATGGCGAGCCATATGCCAGCAGGTGCAAGTTCACCATGACCGGCGGCAGTATTACCGGCAATACTGCTTTGACAAGTGGTGGTGGCGTATTTTGCGAGGGTAAATTTGAGCTATCTGGCTCCGTGTCCATTGCCGGCAATACCGATAAGAATGGCCGGGACAACAACCTCTATCTTTACAGCGGATATTACCTCAAGGTCAATGGAGACCTTGCTACCACTTCGAGTATAGGCATTAGCGCGAATAAGTACGACTATGACGCCGTGATTGGCTCGACTGATACCAGCGCATTCATAAGCGATGACCCCAACTACGCGCTCGATCCAAACGGGAGCAACCTTAAGCTGGTTATGTATCCCGACCACTCCCACGCGGTTTGCGGTGAGAGTAGCTGCACCGATCCCAGCTCCCACGGCAGTTCGCTGACCTGGACCAGATGGGCGTACCGCACTAGCCTGCCTTCCGAGCCAGGCAACTACTCCCTTGAGAGGGACGTGACCCTTGCCGATACCTGGGTTGTGACCGGCGACGTCAAGCTCTGCCTCAACGGCCACACGATCACCGGCCCCGACGGAAAAGATGCCATCAAGGTCGAAGCCGAGGGAAGTCTTGCCATCACCGATTGCCAGACCGGCGACAAGGTAGGCAAGATCACCCATAACTCGGGCGTGAAGGGCCGCGGCATCGAAAACTACGGCACGCTCGCCTTGTGGAACGGCAGCATCCAAGGGAACACTGCAATAAACAGCGTCAGCGTTATCAGCCCTGGTGGCGGCGGTGTTTCTAACCAGGGCACGTTTACTATGCACGGGGGCAAGATCGTTGGGAACACCGCCAAAAACGGCGGCGGCGTAGAGAACCTCGACTCCTTCACGATGTCTGGCGGCAGCATCACGGGCAATAGCGCGCTTGAGGTCGGCAACGGTGGTGGCGTTTACGCCGACGAGCCAATTAGCCTTTCTGGTGACGTGGTCATTACGGGCAACAAGAGCGGCGACGTGTATAACAACGTCTACCTGGAGATTTCAGACGACTCAAGTGGGAGCAGCGGCGTGACCATTAAGGTCGCAGAGGGCGCCCTTGGCTCTGATGCGAAGGTCGGCATCACGGCGAACAACGATGTGACCGATCCCGTCGTCGTGACCGGCTCGACCAACACGGCGGTCTTCGAAAGCGACGACGAGGACTACATGCTGGTTTCCAACGACGGCAACCTGATCCTGACTGCGGTACCCGCGCATGCTCACCGCATCTGTGGCGAGGACGGCTGCTCCGATTCTGCTCATGGCGAGTCTTTGACGTGGAAGAAGTGGAAGAACACGACGAGCCTTCCCACTGTGTCGGGCGACTATTACCTCACGGAAGACGTAACCCTCTCCGACGACGAATGGAACGTCAACGGTGACGTCAACATCAACCTCTGCCTCAACGGCCACACGATTACCGGCGCGGATGGGCAGAGCGTCATTAACGTGTCGAGCGCCGCAAGCCTGACCATCACCGACTGCCAGGCGAACGCCGGCAAGATTACCCACAAGAACGGCCAGACGGGCCGCGGCATCTACGTCGACAGCAACGGCGCCCTGTCTCTATGGAACGGCACTGTCACCGGCAACACGACTAAGAACTACGGCGGCGGCGTCTACAACGAGGGCACGCTCGACATGCACAGCGGCAGCGTTGCCAATAACTCCGCCAAATACGGCGGCGGTATCCATAACGACGGTACGCTCACCATGACTGGCGGCAGCATCACCGACAACTCTGCTACAGACGGTGGAAACGGCGGCGGCGTCTTCAACCCCGGTACGCTCACCATGTCCGGTGACGTGACCATCAAAGACAACACGGCAGAGGGCAAAACAAACAACGTCTATCTCTACGGTGACAAAACGATCGCCGTTGCAGAGGCTGGCATGGGCAAAAACACATCCGTGGGCATCACTGCGGAGAAACCCGATAACGGCCCCCTCGCGGTGACCGGATCGACGGATACCACGGTCTTCTCCAGCGACGATGCTAACTATGAGCTGGTGACCGACGGTAGTGGGCTGAAGCTCTCGAAGGTGCATGAGCACAAGGTTTGTAACGATGCCGCATGCCAAGACGAGGGCCATGATGTCCTTAAATGGACGGGCATCTCGAGCTTGAGCGAGATTAAGGCGCCCGGCAACTACTACCTGACTGGCAGCGTAATCCTGTCCGAAACCTGGGAATGCAGCTACAACGTCAACCTCTGCCTCAACGGCCAAGACATCATCGGGGACAGCGACTATGAAACCATCAAGGTCAACGAAGGCGCGTCCCTGGCCATCACCGACTGCTCCACCGGCGACGCTATTGGCAAGATTACCCACAAGAGCGGCAAGACGGGTCGCGGCGTCTGGGTCGACGGCGGCACCCTGACCCTCTGGAACGGCTCGATCGCCGGCAACTCATATGGCGGCTCCAACGGTGGCGGCGTCTATAACGGTGGTACGTTCGATTTGCGCGGCGGCAGCATCACCGGCAACTCCGCTCAAGGCCACGGTGGCGGCGTCGTCAATCGCGGCACGTTCACCATGACCGGCGGCAGCATCACCGGCAACTCAATCGGCAACTACGGTGGCGGCGTCTGCAACTTTGAGACGTTCACCATGACCGGCGGCAGCATCACCGGCAACTCTGCTACTTACGGCGGCGGAGTCTACAACGGCGACACGCTCAATCTGTCGGGCGACGTGGTCATCACCGGCAACACGGCGGGCACTGCGGCCGACAACGTCTATCTCTCCGGCGGCGATACGATCACTGTCGCAGGGAGCGGCATGGACAAAAACGCGTCCGTGGGCATCACGGCCGCAAAACCCCAAAACAGCCCCACGGTCGTTACCGGCACGACGGACGCCACGGGCTTCTTCAGCGATGATCCCACGTATACGCTCATGACGAACGATGCGGGCGACGGTCTGATGCTGGGCATCCCCTCGTCCCTCCCTCACAAGCACAAGATTTGCGGCGAGGCGAGCTGCCCTGATGCGGACCACGGCGACGAGCTGACCTGGAAGCCGATCTCTAGCCTCGATCAGATCACCGTGAACGGCAACTACTACCTGACGGGCAACGTCGACCTCACGTCCAGTTGGGAATGCAAGTACAACGTCAACCTCTGCCTTAACGGCATGACCATCACCGAGACTGGTAAAGCAGCCGCCATCAAGGTCACCTCTGGCAAAAGCCTCGTCATCACCGACTGCTGCGAGACTGCCGGCAAGATCACTCACAGCGATGGCGCAAAAGGTTGCGGTATCTACAACCTTGGTAGCCTGATCCTCTGGAACGGCAGTGTTGCCGGCAATTCTGGCGCGCGTGAGGGCGGCGGCGTCTACAACAACGGCACATTCACCATGCGCGGCGGGAGCATCTCCGGCAACTCTGCCAACTTTGGCGGCGGCGTCTACAACAACGGCACATTCACCTTGCGCGGCGGGAGCATTGCCGGCAACGCTGCCGCATTTGACGGAGGCGGTGCCTTTAACCACGACCAGGCGTTCGATATGACCGGCGGCAGCATCATCGACAACACCGCGCAGGGCGAGGGTGGCGGCGTTAAAAACTTCTCCGGCACATTCACCATGACCGGCGGCAGCATCACTAAAAACAAAGCCAGCTACGACAACCCAGGTGGTTACTGCGGCGGCGGAGTCTACAACTGTGACAAGCTCCGCCTCTCGGGGGACGTGACCATCACCGGCAACACGGCGGGCGCTGTGGTCGCCAACGTCTTTCTCGAGAGCAAAAAAACAATCGCCGTCGCAGAGGGCGGCATGGGCAAAAACGCATCCGTGGGCATCACGGCCCGGACTCCTGAGAACAGTCCCATCGTGGTGACCGGAACGAACAGCCTCGCGGGCTTCTTCAGCGACGATGCTAACTATGAGCTGTTTACCGACGGCAGTGGCGGGCTGAAGCTTTCGAAAATAACCGTCCAGATTTCCGGCGTGAAGCTCCTGGTTTCGGATGGCGGCGACGAGATGGCCGCAGGCAAGGACGGCGCCAAGTCTAAGGTCTACGACGGGCTTGCCGCAGCTTACAACGCTGAAAGCGCGACCGTCTCCC
>CAVFEZ010000127.1:0-4797 GCA_963621665.1 Akkermansia muciniphila
ACGGCGGACTGTCGCAGGTGGTCAGTCTGCATCCCTTCACCGTCGATGTGGCTTCAGTCTATGCCCGTGCCGCCTTCTATGTGATGAGTTCACGTTACGAAGGCTTCGGACTGGTGCTTATCGAGGCCATGCGCTGCGGCCTGCCCTGCGTGTCGTTCGATTGTCCGAGCGGTCCGTCGGAGATTGTCACCGACGGGCGCGACGGCATCCTTGTTCGCTACCGTGGATTGTCGCGGGAGGAACGCATCGACGGTCTTGCCCAAGCCCTCTGCCGCATGATGGAGCACGAGGACCAGATACCCGTCATGGGGCGCGCCGCACAGGATGCCTCGCAGCGGTACACCACCGGGAATGTCATCCCGATGTGGGAGCGGTTGTTTGAGGGGTTGTAAGGCAAACCAACCCAACCACAAACGCATCACGTGGTTCTATACAAGTTGTTCAAGTAAACGATAATCATTACAATATGCTTACCTATTCCATCGCCATCCGCACCCTCGGTCTGGGCGGCGACAACTTCCGGCGCGAACTGGAGTCGATCACCCGCCAGACGGTGCAGCCGGAGCGCGTCATCGTGTATATCGCCGAAGGCTACGAGCGTCCGTCGTTCACCGTGGGGCGCGAGGAGTATGTGTGGGTGAAGAAGGGCATGGTGGCGCAGCGGGCGCTGCCCTATAAGGAGATTGGCAGTCAGTGCATCCTCATGCTCGACGACGACGTGGAACTCCACCCCTGTTCCGCCGAGCGACTGCTCCGCGAACTGGAGGAGGGAGGCTACGACTGCCTGGGCGCCGACATCTTCGAGAACCACCGTATGACCGCCATGTCCAAGGTGAAGGCGATGGTCACCAATCTCGTCTTCCCCCACGGCGGACAGAAATGGGCGTTCAAGATACACCGCAACGGTTCGTTCTCGTATATCAACCGCCCCGTCCGCCCCTGCTATCCCTCGCAGAGCTGTGGCGGACCGGTGATGCTGTTCCGCAAAGACGTGTATCACTGTTTGCACCTTGAGGACGAGTTGTGGATCGACCGCATGGGCTTCGCTTACGGAGAAGACCTGGTGGTGGCATACAAGGTGCATCGCAACGGCTACCGCCTCGGCGTGTCGTTCGACGCGGAAATCAAGAACCTCGACAGCAGCACGGCGAGCGGTGCCTACCGCCGTTCGCCCGACCGTATACGCCTGCGCACCCGCGCCATCTTCGCCATGTGGTGGCGCACGAACTATCACCTCAATGGCATCAGCCGAATGGAAAAGACATTGACCGCCCTCGCCTTCATCCTCAAGACCGCATGGATGGTTCTTGTGATGACCGCCGCCTCGGTGGCGATGCGCAAGGCGAGTTACATCGCGCAGTATCTGCAAGGACTGCGCGAGGGCTGGCGCTGGGTGCATACCCCGGCGTTCAAAAGCATCCCGAACTATATCCTGAAATGAGAATCCTACACGTTATCACGTCCCTGCGCACAGGAGGGGCGGAACACCTGCTCGTCGATTTGCTCCCGAGGCTTCGCCGTCGTGGACACGAGGTGGAGCTGCTGCTCTTCGACGGCACCCGAACCCCTTTCTACACGCAACTGGAGCAGGAGGGCATACCCATCCATGCGCTGGCGGAAACGCCGGGGGCGATGCACAACCCCCTGCTCGTCTTCGCCCTGCACCGCTTCATCAAGTCTTACCAGATCGTACACGCCCACAACACCCCCTGCCAACTGCTGTTGGCTGCGGCAAGCTATGGCACCCGTTGCCGTCTGTTGACGACGGAGCACAATACCCACAACCGCCGCCGCGGAAAATGGTACTGGCGGCAGATAGACCGCTGGATGTATAGCCGCTACAGTACGATAGTCTGTTGCAGCGAGGAGACGGAGAAGGCGTTGAGAACGTCGCTGGGCGACCGGCAAGCCCCTAAGACCCGCACCGTGACCATCAGCAACGGCATAGACACCCAACGCTTCGCCACGGCCACGGCGACAGACCGGGCGGGTCTGTTCCCCGGGGAAGGAAAAGAAGCCGCAGCCTCCACGCTGGTGATGATGGTGGCAGCCTTCCGTCCGCAGAAATACCAGGAGATATTGATACAGGCGATGAGTCTGTTGCCCCCGACCTTCCGTCTCGCCCTCGTGGGTGACGGCGTACGCCGCAAGGAGTGCGAGCAGGTGGCGGAGCAACTGAACGTGGCCGACCGGGTGGCGTTTCTCGGAATACGAACAGATATCCCCCGGCTACTGAAGACCGCCGACATCCTCGCCCTCGCCACCCACCACGAAGGACTCTCTCTCTCCTCGCTGGAGGGCATGGCGTCGGGCCGCCCCTTCATCGGCAGCGACGTGGAGGGCGTGCGCGACACGTTGCAGGAAGCCGGTGTCTTGGTGGAGAACACCCCCAAGGCCTTCGCAGCCGCCATCCGAAGTCTCGCCTCCGACCACGCATTATATAATAAGGTGGTGACAGCCTGCCAGCGCCGAGCCTCGGAATACGACATCGGGAAGACGGTGGAAGGATATGAGAGAGAATATCAAGAAAAGAAATATAACTCGATACAACAATGAAGAAATTCAGCAAAGTGATTTTATGGATCGTGGCTCTCGTGGGCTGCCTGTCGATGGTACAGCCCTGCGGCGCAGCGCGCAAGCCACTCTGGGCGAGTAGTCATGCGGTGGAAAAGCTCAACGCTTCACGCACCAATGACACCTATCGGTTTTACTATACCGATCCTTTCTCCACCGACAAGGGATCGCTTTACCAAAACCGCATGGGTTCGGTCGTGTCGCAGCTGGCAGCCCGGTACGGACTGTCGGAGAACATCGCCAAGGTAGATACGGCAAGCCATGTCATCTCCTTCGGGGAGGGCGCATGGTTCAAGTACAAGGTCGTGGACGAGCAGGTCGTGTTCAGCGACGACGTGAGCCAGAACTGGGACTGGACGCTCTACCAACTCTTCGCCGTGTCGGAAGAGAACACGGAACCCCGCTACGACGACTTCGAGATCTCGGAGCCATGGGGCGGCAGCAGTCTGGCGCAGAGCATCATCCCCGGCTTGGGACAGTGGAACAAGAAACAGAAGGAGAAGGCGGTGGTCATCTGGGCCACGGAGGCCGCCAGCATCGCCGGGGCGGTGTGGTTCTTCGACCGCGACCATTACTACAAGGGCTTCGGCTGGACCTCGAAGGCGAAGTCGTACCGCCAGATGGGCTACCTCTGCGTGGGTGTCGCCGCCGGCATGTATATCTACAACCTCGTGGATGCCTACTGGTGCAAAGGCGGCAAGAAGGTGAGCGTGAAGAAGCACGATGTATCCACCGCCCTCGTGCCTTTTGCTTCGACCCAGGGGGCGGGGATGACCTTGGCTTTCCATTTCTGATATGAAGAAACTGATACGTTCCGCTACCGTCGCCAGTTCGCTGGATGTCTTTTGCCGTGGACTGCTTCGGGAACTGTCCGCCGACTACGAGGTGGTGGCGTTGTCGTCGCCCGGTCCCAAACTACAGGAGATAGCCCGTCGCGAGCAGGTGCGCACCGTGGCGGTGAAGATGCAGCGTCATATTTCCCCCGTCAGGGACCTGGTGTCGCTCTGCCGACTGGTCCGGGTGTTGCGCCGTGAGCGTCCCGACATCATCCACAGCATGACGCCCAAGGCAGGGTTGCTCTGCATGACGGCGGCGTGGATGGCCCGGGTTCCCGTGAGAATCCACACCTTCACCGGACTGGTGTTTCCCACCTCCAAGGGGTTGAAGCGGCGGCTGCTGATGCTGACCGATGCCATCACCTGCGCCTGTGCCACTCATGTGGTGGCAGAGGGGCAGGGCGTGAGAAACGACCTCGTGGGCTTCGGCATCACGGGGAAGCCGGTGCGTGTGCTGGGCTTCGGGAATGTGAGGGGCATAGACCTTCGCCATTACGACCGCACCGACGAGGTGATGCGGAGGGCGAAGGAGATACGCGGCGAGATGGGGGCTACGGAGAAGAGCTTTGTCTTCATCGCCGTGGGCCGGTTGGTGAAAGACAAGGGCATCAAGGAACTGGTGGAGGCGTTCTGCCGGTTGTACGAGAGTGAGCCTGGGGCGCACCTGTTGCTCGTGGGCGACGAGGAGCCGCATCTCGACCCATTGGACTCCGCGACGAAAGCCGCCATCGCTTCGTGCCCCAACATTCATGCGGTGGGCAACCAGGCAGACGTGCGCCCTTACTATGCCGCTGCCGACGTCCTGGTACACGCCAGTTACCGGGAGGGATTCCCCAATGTGGTGATAGAGGCTGGGGCGATGCAGTTGCCGTGCATCGTGACCGACATCAACGGTTCCAGGGAAATCGTCATCAACAATAGAAACGGCATCGTCGTTCCTCCCCATCAGGCCGACCGCCTTTTTAAGGCGATGCAGTGGCTTGTGTGTACGCCCTCGCTGGTCAGCACGTTGGCTGCCGCCGCCCGTCCGCTGGTGGCAGAGCGATACAAACAAGATTTCGTGCGCCAGTGCCTCAAGGACTATTACCATGAGGTGGCTGGGGAATGACAATACATTTTACATATTATTAAAAAAGGGGGCTGCCCCCTGTGTCTTGTATGTCCTCTTATTTTTACTCGCATTATGTGAAGCGCGCCTTGGATTTCCTCGGTGCGCTGCTGTTGCTTATTCTCCTCTCGCCGCTGCTGCTGGCAGTCATCGTGCTGTTGCATTTCGCCAACAAGGGCGCGGGCGTGTTCTTCGCCCAAGACCGGCCGGGCAAGGACGAGCGGATATTCAAGGCTCTGAAGTTCAAGACCATGACCGACGAGCGCGATGCCGACGGCA
>CAVFEZ010000128.1:0-4691 GCA_963621665.1 Akkermansia muciniphila
TCTCGAAGAGTTTGAACTGATTGATGAGTTCCTGCATGTGGGGGTTGTCGCGCTCATCGGCGTTGAAGACCCACTGTGCGTTGCGGTCGATAGGTTCGAGGTTGGCCTCGATACGCGTAGCCTTATCCGTCTTCTTGCGCTCGTCGGGCCGGATGTAGAGGTCGCGGTGCCGCTTCTTGTTTTCGGCAAAGAGCAGCGGTCGGAAGACCTGCGAGAAGAAGGGGTCCTGAAGTTTGTTGTTCTCCATGTAGCAGTAGACCGGGGCACGGCCTGCGACATAATCGACAAGGTCGAAGTACCAGGAGATGAAGTTGGCGTTGAGTTCGCGCGCGAGGAACCCCTTGATGATGTAGTAGACCCCTTTGAGGCGGCCAACGAGGAAGAGCGCCTTGGTGGAGGATGCCTTCTTGCGTGAGTCGGAGTAAGCAGGGTCGCCATAGATGACGAGGAAGGGGAAGCGCGAGAGCGGCGGGACGTGGCCGAAGGGAAGGTTCTTGAAGATAGAACCCTCGGAGACCGGGTTGTTGAAATACTCCGCCTGCGCGTTCTTGGATGATATGTTGGCCAGCACCGTGTCAATCTGTTCTTCGGTGTTCTTCTGCGGCCATGTGGACTTACCGTTTTTGTCGCGGATGTTGACGATGTCCCAGTGCTTGGCATGCTCACCGGCACGCTTGATGCAGCAGTCCTTGGCGATGATGTTGCCGCACCAGAGGATGAGCGTAGGCTCGGAGATAGAGCGCGTGGGATAAAGCGCGCCCTCGAACCAGTCCCATTTCTTCTTGAGCGTCTCGGGGTTGCGGCAGTCCTCATCGGTGTCGTAGTCGTCGAGGCAGATGACATCGGGGCGCACTTCCTCATTGCGGGCACCACGGGGAGCGGAGCCGGCACCGAGGGCAACGAACTTGGCGCCGCAGCGTGCGGAGAAGTCGCGGTCGGTCCAGGAGCCGAGCGTGACCTGATTGCCGTAGAACTGTCGGAGGCGGGGGTTGTTCTCGAAGTTGAGCCGGTAGGGCGTGAGGAGGCGGATGGCCGATGTCTCGGTGGCGGACGCGATGACAAAGAATTTTTTGCGGCCGGTGAGGGCGAGGTACATATTGATGAACATGGCGACGGTGGACTTGGCCAGCTCACGGCTCCAGGACAAGACCTCGTACCACTCGGGATGCCCGACGATGCGGCGGATGGCGCGGACGTGGAAGGGGGCGAAATCGTATTTCGCATACTTGGGGAAGAAATAGCGGACCCACTCCACTGGGTCGGCCTCGAGGCGTATGCGCTTCTTGCTGATGTCGCGCTGGGACATCCAGTCTTCGACGGGTACGTCGGCGATGAGGGCCTTGTGGTGCTCCGCCCAACGGGCGAGGGCTTTTTTGTCTTCGATGGTCATGGTGGTTTTTTTTAATTAATGGGACTACTCGGACTACTCGGACGGCTCGGACTACTCCGGGGCTAATCATTTGACTACCCGGACGGCTCGGACTACTCCGGGGCTAATCATTTGACTACCCGGACGGCCCGGACTACTCCGGGGACAGTCATTGGGGACGGGTCAGTGCATCTGGTCCTTGAGGAAGGCGTCGAGGAGCTCGGAGAACTTCTTTGCCATGTCGAGGTCGAGGGGACGGAGCCAGTTGGTGAAGCGGATGGAGACATCGACGATGTCGGCAATGCCCACGTCGGACTCAATCTTCTTGATGGCCGAAGCCAGTTTGGCGAGGGTGTCGGCCTCTGGCACGGTGGCGAAGCGGTGGCCTTCCTCACGGGCGTTGATGTTGTTGTTGATTTCGACGATCTGTCGGTTGAGCCCGGCAAGGATTTGCGCGGGCGTGATGGTGAGAGAAGCCTTGAGGTCATCCCACTTGCCGTCGCGTATCCAGCGTGCGACAGTCTGCCGGGTGACCCCCACCTTGTCGGCAATCTCCTCTTGTGTGTAGGTGCCGTTGATGAAGAGCGACTTGGCGATGTCGCGTCGGTCGAAGTTGGTCTTGTTTGCTGCCATGGTCGTGTCAGAGTTTGATGTCCTCGGCGGAGAGGATGAGTTTGTAGATGTCGTCGGAGTAGGCGGTGATGGAGAAGTTCTGGTTTGCCGAGCCAGAGGTGAAGGGCATGTCCCACGACTCGATGACAAGACGCGAGATGCCGAAGACCTCGAGGAGGGGGGAGAGACACCGCACATAGCCCGCCTCGCAGAAGGCGCGGAGGCGCGCCACGTCGCCGGAGGGATATGAGCCGTCGGCGGTGGAGAGGAAGCCGTTGATGGAGACGGTGTAGTCGTTCTGCGCCCACCGCTCCTTGATGGTGCCGCGGACGCGGCCCTTGGAGACGTTGCGGCGCACGAGAGCCTGTCCGCCCGAGACGGAGACCATAGGCTCGTTGGGGAAGAGCCACTCTTCGGCGTCCTGCTCGTCGAGCCGGAAGCGCAGGGGCTGCACCATGGGAATGCCGAGCGCGTTGGTGTGGGTGATGTCGGCGAGCTCTTCGGAGGCTACGCTGTCGGGCGAGAAGCCGTCGGGCCCGGGCATGGGGCGCGGATACGGCAGGAGGTTTATTATATTCATTGTTACTTGAATTGTGATTGAAACTGTTTTGAGAATATGCCGAGGCGCAGTTCGGAGATGTCCCGGGCCGTGGCCGGGGAGACGGAACGTGCCTTGCAGTAGAGCTGCATGGGGCGGTTGTAGACGGCATCGGGGAGGGTGAGGACGGTGCCGGGCTCGGGGATGTCGGAGAGGGACAGTCCGTTGGCGAGCGCCAGGGCGGGGAGGGCCTCGAATGCGCCGAACTCCTGTATGGCGATGTCGGCGAGGGTTTGGGAATCTTTTACGGTGACGGTCATGGGTGGTGATTTTTTTTGGGGGCTAATCATTGGGGACTACTCGGACGGCTCGGACGGCTCTGAAGCTAATCATGGGGGGGGACTGCTCGGACGGCTCGGACTACTCGGACTACTCGGACGGCCCGGGCGGCCCGGACGGCCCGGAGGCTGATTGTTTTTTGAACGGCGGTTGAACGGTGTTCAAAGAGCCTGTATGGCGGCGTATTCGGCCTTTGCGTCGAACGAGGGGCACGCCTTGGCGACCCCCGGGAAGTCGCGGTGGCCCTGTATGACCGCCCCGGGGTAACGCTTGTGGAGCTGCGTGATGATGGCGGCGAGCGCGGAACGCTGCTCCGGGGTGCGGTTGTCAAGGGGCTTTCCCGTGGCGAGGCTCACGCCGCCGGTGTAGGCGACATTGACGGCGCAGTGGTTGTAGCCCTTCACGCCGTTGGATACCTGCGCCTCGTCGAGGAGCTGGTGTATGACGCCGTCGGCGGTGACGACATAGTGGTAGCCGGGGTTCTTCCAGCGCTTGATGTCGCGGAACTCCTTGATGAGGTCGGAAACCGTGGCAGACTGGCTGCCTGCCGTGCAGTGGACGGCGATGAAATCAATCTTTCTCATTGTGTGTGTGGTTAAGCTTGTCGTTTATGTAGTTTCGCATCTCCCCGAACTTGGTGGAAATGACCATGGCGACGCCGAAGACAGAGCCTGCATAGAGGAGGCACTGGGCGACGTACCAGAGGACATTGTCGTGGATGTTGCGCGAAATGAAATAGTCGATGTACGTGAGCACTACTCCCGAGAGGAGCATGAGGATAGCCGAGCCGTACTGCAGCCATTCCTTTGTTCTTTTGTCCATAGCGGTAAGTTTTTTTAGTAAGATGCGTCGATGGCGACGCCCGTGGTTGTGACTGATACCGAGGAGACGGTCTGCCGGTCGAGGGCGAGCTGCTCCTTTATCTCGGTGCGCCAGAGCAGGGGGTCGTGGTCGAGGAGCATGTCGGCGATACCGACGCCGGTGTGGGGCGTTTCCTTGACCTCGCCCTTGTGCAGGAGGAGCAGCAGCGTCTGGTTCTGCCGGAGAACCGGGCCGACGGCGAGGCGGCGGTTTCGGATGACCGGCTGCAGGAGAGTGCAGGAGTCGTCGGCCCATTGCAGTTGTATAGCATTGCGTGTCATAGTCATGTAGCATTAACTGAGACGGAAGCCGAGCTGCACCTTGCGGACACCCCCGGCAGAAGAGAACTCTGTTGTGACGGCGGTGACGAAATAGGTGCCGTCCTTGTAGGTGTAGTCGGCGTCGTGTATCGCCGCGGCGCAGGCCGGGGCGACGAAAGGCTCGAGCCATGTGGTGACGGACCCCTCGTAGCCGTCGTAGCAGCGGCGGCGGAGTTCCATTTCGCCGCGGAGCTGCATTGATGCGGTGTCGGTGGAGGGTGACTTTATCTCGAGACGCTCGCCGCCGGTGGTGCCCACCTCGAGTTCGCGCACGGTGCCGTCGGGCATGTTGGCCTTGACGACGACGCAGAGCTTCTTGTCGTCGGCCTGGCGGTAGGTGAGGTCGGTCTTCTCGACGTTGCGCTGGAGGTCGTAGCAGACCGTGTCGCGGAGAAGTTCGCCGGGAGGGTGTACGTGGAGGGTGCCGTCGGCGACATAGATGTCTGCGCCGCACTCCTCCTGCACCTTCTTGAGCACATCGTAGGCCGAGGCGTTGTTGATGACAAACTTCTGATAAGTCCACCGGTAGGAACAGGACACGCCGAACGACAGTCCCGCCTGCCGGATGATACGGGAGAGCAGCGCATCGAGGGAGACGTTCTGCAAGACCTCGCTGGGGATATCCTTGCGGAAGGCGTAGAGCGCGTCTTCG
>CAVFEZ010000129.1:0-4644 GCA_963621665.1 Akkermansia muciniphila
CACTTAGGTTCGTTCTTCACTCTTCATTTAGACACATTAGTATCCGAACACCTCGTCGGTGGAGAGACGCTTGATGGGGCCAACCTTTTCGAGCGCCTTCATGTCGAGGTTCTTCTCGTCGCCGAGCAATATGTAGCGGTAAGGCTTATTGGCCATGCGGCTCTTCTCAAACTGGACCATGTCGTCGAGCGTTATGCTGGGCAGGGCGTTGTAGGTCTTCTCGCTCAGCGAATAGTCTATGCCACGCCTCTTGGCGCTGAGCCATGCGTTGATGATGCCAAACTTGGTGGTGCGCTCCGACGCGAGCTTCTTGGCCAACGACTGCTTTGCGAGGTCGAAAGCCTTCTGCGACTGCGGTATGGTGTCGATTATGCTGTTGAAGGTGCGTATGCAGTCGTTCATCTTGTCGTTTTGCGATATGATGAACGTCGTGGCATACTCCGTGGCGTTGCTGCGCGACGGATAGCGGTAGCGGGCACTTGCGGAGTAGGCAAGCGCACGGCTCTCGCGCAACTCCTGAAACACCACGGCGTTCATGCCGTTGCCAAAGTATTCGTTGAACATCATTATCGTCGGCACATCCTGCGGGTTCCACTTGCGTCCCTCGTTGCAGTATTGCGTCATGTAGATGTTCTTGGCGTCGTAGGGAGCGATGTACACCTCGTTCCGCGTGGTCAACTGCTCGGTGTAGGGCTTGCCTTCAGGCACGGGGGCGAGCTTCTTGGCCGTCTTGTGCAGCTTGTCGGCAAGCGCGACCACACCCTTTTCCGAGTCGGGACCATAGTATAGCAGCGAGTGCTCATAAGTCTTCAGCCCCTTTATCTTGCCCACAAGCTCGTCGGGACTCATGGTCTTCAGCGCCGCACTGTCGGGCGCGTTGCGCCAAGTGTTGTACTTTCCATACATGGCGTAGGCCGACAGAGCGTTGAAGTTGTATGTCTGGTCGAGCTTGGTGTCCTTGCGGTTCTTCAGAATGATGTCGATGTAGTTGTCGTATGACTCCTTGTCGGCCTTGGCGTTGGCCAGGAAGTCCTCGAAGAGAGCCATGGCCTTGGCCTTGTTCTCGTCGAGACCCGTGAGCATGAAGCTGAGATTGTCGTTGTCGATGTCGATGCTGTAGGAGCAGGCCAGCTTGTAGAACTCCTGCTTCAGCTGCTTGGGCGACAGCTTGTCGGTGCCTATGTAGTTGAAGTACTGCGCGGCGAAAGGCAGCCACATGTCGTTCTCCTCGCCAATCTCAAAATAGTAGGCCAGGGCGAACGTGCCGTTTGTGGTGTTCTTCACGTAGGCCACGGGCAGTCCCCTCTTGGTCGTGCCAAACTGCAGGTCGCGCTTGAAGTCGACGAAGCGCGGCTGTATCGGCTCGGGGTTTGAGGCCATGATGTCGGCCACAAACTGGCTCTGCTTGTCGCGGTTGGCCGGAATGCCCGTTATCTGCGGCTTGTCAATCTTCTTCTGAGTGCTGTCGGTGCCGGTCTCCTTGTATACCACGGCATAGTTGTCGCTCAGGTGGCGGTTGGCGAAATCCACTATCTGCTTCTTTGTAATCTTTGATATGCGGTCGAGGAAGCCCACAACCTCGTCCCACTTCCTGCCGTTTATGAACGAGTTGACAAACAGGCTGGCGCGGTCTTCGTTGTTCTCGATGTCGTTATAGTAGTCAAGCTTCATGTTGGCGATAACCGACGGCAGCAGCGCATCGTCGAAGTCGCCTCTCCTCAGTTTGCCAATCTCCCCAAGCACACAGTCTCTCACCTCCTTGAGCGACTGCCCTTCCTTGGGCTGACCGGTGACAAGCAGAGCCGAGTAGTCGCGCATCACGAGTGACGAGGCGCCTACGCCCTTGCACGCCATGGGCTGGTTGATGTCGAGGTCAAACAGTCCGGCGGTGCCGTTCGACAGTATTTTTGCCACCACTTCGAGCGTGTCGGTCTGCGCCGACGCGCCGCCGTCAAACTTCCATCCGAGCATCAGACACTCGGCCTCCTGCCCCACCACGGTGGTGTCGGCCGGGGCTGTCAGCTCCCTGACGGGCGCAAACTGCGGATAAGAGAGCGAGGCGTTGCTCTGCCATGCACTGAAATACTTGTCGATAGTGGCAATGACAGCGTTGGGGTCGAAGTCGCCGGCCATGCAGATGGCCACGTTGTTGGGCACATAATACTGCCTGAAGTAGTTCTGGATGTTCACCAGCGAGGGGTTCTTCAGGTGCTCCTGCGTGCCGATGGTGGTCTGCGTGCCATAGGGGTGGCCGGGGAAGAGCTTCGAGGAAATCGCTGTGTACACCTTATCCCAGTCGTTGGCCAAGCTGATGTTGTACTCCTCATACACGGCCTCAAGCTCGGTGTGGAAGCCGCGCGGCACCATGTTTATGAAGCGGTCGGCCTGCACCTTTGCCCAGTTGTCCACCTCGTTGCTTGGAATGTCCTCCGTGTAGCACGTGATGTCGTTGCTCGTGAAGGCGTTGGTGCCTTGCGCACCGATGGAGGCCATCAGTTTGTCATATTCGTTGGGAATGTTGTACTTGGCCGCCAACTGCGATATGCTGTCAATCTCGTGGTAGTATGCCTTGCGCCGTGCCGGGTCGGTGATGTGGCGATACTGCTCGAAGCGGTTCTGTATGCTGTCGAGCAGCGGAGCCTCGGCCACGGGGTCGGACGTGCCGAAGCTCTTCGTGCCCTTAAACATCAGGTGCTCCAGGTAGTGGGCCAGTCCGGTGGTCTCGGCCGGGTCGTTGCGGCTGCCTGTGCGCACGGCTATGAAGGTTTGTATGCGTGGTTTCTCCTTGTTTACCGACAAGTATACCTTCAGTCCGTTGTCGAGTGTGTAAATGCGTGTCTTCAGCATGTCGCCCGGAACACTCTCATACTTGTATTCCTTGGCCGAAACTGTCAAAGCCATTGCCGCACAGACAATGGCTGTAATAATTGGTTTAAACATCATATAAGTTATGTTTTTTGTGTGTTTTCCCTTATGTATAGGTACAGAAAGCCGTTTTATTGGAGACTGTCTATGAACGCTTTGAGCGAATCTTCGGCCACATCGCCGAGTGCAAACTCCTTTTCCGCATCGTAGCGCACGGCGTTCAACCACTCGCGGCGAGCCTCGTTGCCGTCGTCACTAAGACGGGTGATGTCGTCAACTGTAAGCATTTCGGTGTCAAGAAGGTCTATCGCGGTGCGGTAAGTCCAGTTCCACTTGTATGTGTCGTAACCTTTGTGCATGTCGGCAAACCGTTCTTCCACTGTCGAAAGGTCGCTCACGAAGCCGTTCTTGATGTCTTCGGCCAACTGTTCCACCTCTGTTGATGGCGCAAGCAGTCCGCACAAGTCCGTCCACTGACCCGTCCCGATACTGCTTTCGGGCAGTTCACCAGTGTGTCCTGCCACGGCTTCGCCCATAAACAGGCGTATGGCCAGGTTGTAGAGCCTTATTCCCTTCAGCAACCAACTGTTTTTTATCACACAACCGTTGTAGTTGTACGATGCGGCGTTGGCTCCCTGCTCTGCTTTCAGTTCCTCCAGTATGCGTTTTCCGCTTAGGATTTTTGACACGGTGTAAGGACTTAGCCAGTCGAAATTGACTATCGACCTCCGGCTGGAGCGCGGTCGCATATCGCGCTTTGGCCATTTGGCCACGTCGCGAAAAGTGCCTACGGTGGGCAGATTGCGCCCCGGCACGAGCATAGTGCCGCTTTCGGTGCCGATGAGGTATGAGAAAGGCAGGCTGGAAGTGTCGGGATGGTTCTGTATCTTGCCTATGCACACCGAGAAAGCCCCGATGTTGGCAGGCCAAAGTATGTGGCTTCCGCTCGCCGTCTTGGCTCCTCTTTCGAGCGTGCCGTAGTGTATGGGGCCGAGCTTGTAGGCGTGGTTGCTGAAGTTGGTGGCCGACCCGGCGTTGTAGAATGAGTATTCGCCGCCGATGAGCAGCGTGGCCTTGTGGTGGCTCACGCTGAACGGGCCGCAGAACGCGGCGCACGCCTCGCCGTTGTCCATGTGTGAGTTGGCGAAGAAGAGGCTGCTCTCGGCCGAGAAGCCCTTGCCTATGTGGCACGCCTCGCCCACGAAGCAGTTGTCGAGGCGCGCTCCGTCGAGCACCGACGCCCCGGCTTGTATTATGGAGTTGTCGCAGATGGTGTCGCTGCCAATGAAGGTGGCCGCCTCGGGCGTGCTCATCACGGTGCAGTCGCTAAGCCTCGACGCTCCGTTCACCTCGCACTCGTCCTGTATCACGGTGTTCACCACCTCGCGCGTGTTGGCTATCTTCACCCTGAAGCCCACCTGTCCGCGCTCGGGGCGACAGTAGGCCACATGGCGCTCCACCATCAGCCGCAGCCGCCGCCACGCCTCCTTGTCGCCGGCCATGCGCACCATCAGTGCGGCCATCTGCGCCGTCAGCGCGTCGCTGGTAACCACGTTGCCGTCGCCGGCCTCGTTCATCACGGCCACGGTGTTGCCCTGGCCGAAGGTGGCCCCCTCGGTTGTGGCCATCGTGCCTACTCCATACACCACGCACTCCTCGCCTATGTCGTAGCGGCTGATGTAGCCGCCGATGTTCTCGATGAGGCAGTTGTCGCCTATGGTGACGTCGTTGAGCGTGGCGTTTCTTATGCCGGCCTGTCGCATGAAGCCGTCGCCCATG
>CAVFEZ010000130.1:0-4581 GCA_963621665.1 Akkermansia muciniphila
GGGCGAACAAGACGGTGGTGGACACCGCCCTCTCCACCTCCTCGACAAACCCTGTCCAGAACAAAATCGTCACCACGGCCCTCGCAGGGAAGGCGGCGGCGATACACACGCACTCCTACACGGACTGCGTCATCGGCGGGGGCAGCGAGAGCGGCTCGATAAGGTCTCTCGGCGCGAAGTTGCCGCTGGTCTTCGGCAACGTCTTCCACGGGCTCCCCGCGAGCGCGGTGACCATAGAGAAGTCCACGGACTCCGGCTCCACGTGGACGGATATGGGAATCAGCGACGCGACCAAGAGGAACCTCGTCAGCTGCTTAGACACGAGCGGCATCGGCTTCAACGTAAAGAGCAACGTGGGCACCTCCTACCAGTTCCGGGTGACGATAGACGCGGCGGCAAAGGGCTTCTACGGCAATATGGACAGGATATATATGGAGGTCAACACGAACGGGACTAACAGCTGCTGGTGTTCGGTCTATACCTGTGAGGCGGGCTCCACTGCCTACACCCTGCGGGGGACATACACCGTCTCCGGCTGGAGCGGGTGGAACAGCGTGCCGTTCTATTACGTCATCTATGGTTATGCGTATACCGGGCGGGTGCGGTACATCAGATTGGTGTTCGGCGGCGACCACACCTCCACGACCTACTCGGGTCTCAGCCTGCATAAGCTCTTCGGCACGGCCTGTCAGAAATGGGCCATACCCAACCAGATGAACGGAACCGGGGTTCCCTACACGGTCGACCCGGACCTGAACACGACTTTTCCCGCTCTGGTCAAGGCGGCGGGTTTCAGCGGCCCTCTCACGGGGGATGTGACGGGCAACGCCACCACGGTAGGCGACGGTTCGATGAAGCTCTACGCCCACGTAAGCAATGAAGTCAACTTCGGAGGCGCGAGCACCGTCACGGAAATCTATTTCGGGCACAGGGCCATGGATTCCCGTCCGATACCCACCGCCTACTGGTTCGGTGACGGCAAGGCCAAAGTCTACGCGGGTGACATCCAGCTCGGAAGCGGGAAGAAGCTCTACTTCGGGAGCACGGGCTACTACATAGAGCTGGTGAACGGCAACCTGCACACTAACGTGGGCCTGTACTCCGACACGTTCATCAGCGCGAGAAGCAAGGACGATTCCGGTTCTTCGGGCGGTGCCACGATTCCCGCGATGTGGAACTCCCTGCGGACGAACACGGACGACTACGGAACCTATACAATCCATCCCGACCACATCCCCGCTCTCGACCAGTCGAAGATAAACGGGCTGTCCGGTGCTCTCGCGGGCAAGGCCGCATTGAGCCACACCCACACCAAGTCGGAGATAACGGACTTCCCGACCTCCCTGATTAACCCCTGCGCCCTCTCGGTCTTCGGGGTGTCCTATGACGGCTCCGCCGCGAAGACCGTGGACAAGACGACGCTCATCGGCACTCTGACGGCGGGGACTTCCGATGTCACTGACGGCACGCAGTTCGTGACCTCATACGCGTCCGACAACGGCTTTGACGAGACCAACTACAAGAACATTCCCTATAAGCGCAAGGCGAGCTGTCTGTACAACTACATCAAGGGCAAGACCGACACCCTGTACGTCACCGCCCTTGGGACGAGCGGCAACTACCTCACGTGGAAGAAGGGCAGCACCACGACCAGCATCACCGTGCCGTTCGCGACTTCCGCCACCAAGCTCGCCACGGCGATAACCATCAACGGCACGTCCTTCGACGGCTCCGCCGCCATCACCACGGCCAAGTGGGGCACGGCGCGCAACATCAGCATCGGCGACGGCACGAACACGGGCGCGGCGGTCAGCGTGGACGGCTCGGCGGCGGTGGCGCTCAAGCTCCCGGGCACGATAAAGGCCAAGTTCGTCAGCAGCACGAGCAGCGCCGCCACCAGCTTCCTTATGGGTGACGGCTCGGTGACCACCAAGAAGAACCTCACATCGGTGTCCCACTGCGGATACACGAGCACGGCAGTCGACGCCCTCCTTGTCCCGACGATGAACACGATAGCCTACTGGAACGGGGCGTACAATTCTTCCGGGAGTTCAAACCTCGCCTATTGCAGCAAGGGCGCGTTCGGGACGTTCGCGGCCAAGAGCTCCCTCGCGTTCTCCGAACTGACATCCAAGCCAACCACTTTGAGCGGGTACGGGATAACGGATTTCTTGGTGGGAATAAACAAGACTGCGACGGCAGATGATTTGCGGAAGCAATCGGGAATATTCCGCATCCATGAACAATCATCATACCCTACTTACTGGGGGACGATGTTTTCCGCATACGGCGGGTCTGACACTTTCGGGCAGTTGTATTTCAATTTCGAGACAAACGCAGATGTCTATGTAAGAAATGGGGTGACTTCCACCTCTCCCGCGTGGGTGCGGCTGCTCAATGCGAACAATTATTCAAAATACGCCCTTCCTCTGACGGGAGGGACGCTGACGGGAAGCGGCGCGGTATTGAACATAAACTCCACCAGCAGCAACTCTTGGATTAATTTCCAAGTAAACGGCACCAATAAGGCAGCCACCGGATATTATAGCGGTCTTGCCTTTTTAGCAAACGAGAAAACTTATGCCCGCATAGGCGTGACTGATGCCGGAGTGCCGGTGTATTGGACAACTGGTACAGGTGTCGGCAGCGGCGGAACCCTGTGGCACGCGGGAAACTCCAACCTCTCCACGGTGGACTGGAAGTGCAAGGCCCTCACGGCCGCATCGACCATCACCGCCACGGGGGCCATCTCCTCGTCCACGGGCATCTACTCCTCCGGTTATGTCTCCGCGAGGGGGCAGGACACGAGCTCCGACATCGCCCTCAAAAAGGACTTCTCGCCCGTCGGCAACGCCCTCGAATACGTCAAGGGCACGCACTACACCCGCTTCAAGTGGAAGGACGGCGGCGGGGAGAGCATAGGCATCATCGCGCAGGAGGAGGAGAAGCGGGAGTACGGCTTCCTCGTGAGAAGACACGATGACGTGGGACATCTGACCTACGACTACGCGGCCTCCACGGCCCTCTTGGGTGCCGCCCTGCAGGAGGAGGACAGGAAGGTGGAGGAACTGAAGACACGAATCACTGAACTTGAAAACGAAATAAAAAATCTGAAATTATGCCGGTAACAACTGACGGAAAGATGACAGCCCCTCTGGGGGTGAAGGCGGTGGCCAACTACTTCGGAGTGTCCACCGATGTGTTCTCTGCCTGCACGGCGGGGGCGATAAACAAATGGGCGAAGCACAAGCCGATTGCTCTGGCTTCGATGGGACTGGCGGACACGCCCGCGAGCCTCACGGCGGATGACAAGAAGAATGCGAACTACGGGCTGACGGCGGTCTCGGCGCGGTCCAACTCCAAAGCCGACCTCCCGGAGAAGATTCAGCTTGTCTGCGGGGAGAACGGAACGTGGACGTACACCAAGCCAGTGGAGGGCACGGACTGGGCAAGGCTGGATGATTTTCTCAATCCGGACGGCTATAAAACGATTGTGGGGTACGACCCGGATGCGGAAGCCCCCTGCAAGGAAACCGACTTGGGGAGCAGGTACAGGACGAACGAGGCCGCGACCCTCGACGTGCGGTTCACTGACCGAGGAAAGACATCCTGCCCGGGGCAGATACATTTCGATGACCTCCCGAACTTCGGCACGGCGGCGCAGGTGGCGGCGCATCAGACCTGCCTGCGCAACTGCTACCTCTGCCTCGCGTTCCAGTCCGGAACGGAGTGGTATTACATCTTCTCGTCCGACACCCTCGACAATCTCGTGAATGCGAATACCGGATGGGGCGACGAACAGCCTTACGCAGGACTGCCCGTCATCGTCAAGGACAACCTCTTCACGCCGTTCAAGAACATTACGGAGGGGAGCACGGCACAGTTCACGGGCTACTTTTTTCTCATCGACCTCGACGAGGCCTTCTCCGGCTCCGGCAGCGAGTATGAAACATACAAGGGCGCGTGCATCTCGCAGACCAACCTCGCAACTCACGCCTACTATGTGTATTCCCTGCCCGTAGGCTTGGCGAAATACACCAACACGACATTCAGTGTGACCGCCCCATACGGCTCGAAGTACCTCCAATACCTCTCCACCGTCACCGTCACCGCCACGACGACGACCGTCACCGTCACCGTCACCAACAACACCTCGGAGCAGCAGACGCTCGAACGCCTTTTCATCTACCTCGCATCCGAGAACACCTTTGATTCCAGTGATTATCTCCCTATTCTCAATATCGCGAAACAATGGCAGGACGACGAGACGAAGGTTTATACCACGGGCATTTCTTGCAGCGGCGCGCAGGGCTACGGCACGTATGCCGTCTATGGCTCAGCCTACAACGGTTCGGTGGACATCGCCGTCGGCGAGACCAAGACCTACACCGTCACGTTCAACAGCACCTCCGACGCGTTCGGTTACGGATACAGCGCGGATGCGTGGGTGATGATTGGACGGAAGGACAGCATACAGGGCAGGATAATGGGAGACTAATATTATGCGCACCGAATTTTCGCTTTATCCCGAGGGGCTGCGGGTGGAGAGCTACGTCCAGTCCAGATACGACTTCGCCGACA
>CAVFEZ010000131.1:0-4574 GCA_963621665.1 Akkermansia muciniphila
TGCGTGTGTCCTTGTCGAGCCATACGGTGAGGCCGTTGAGCTTGAAGCCGTTGACGGCCGATGACTTGTCATAGGCGGTGATAGCCCTCACCAGCATCTCCTTGGCGAAGTCAAGCTCTTCCTTCCGTGCTTCTTCTGTCTGTTCGGGCGTCGCAGGTGTGCTGATAGGAAGCTGGCTCATGACATAGGAGAGTATGTCATGCTTGATATAGCCGTTTTCTCCCATTGCTTTCAGCATCGCCTCATAAGTCGGCTCTTCAAATACGGCCATGTTGCCGTCGGCCATCGTCACCGCATAGTTGTCGTGCGGCCGCTCGCCGTAGCAGTGCGTGCGGATGACGTACACTTTTTCTTGTTGTTCCTGTTCCATATTCTTTTATGTTTAACGGTTACTTTCTTTTTGTTTGTGATTGAGAAATGCTGAAACCATACATGAGTCAGCATCTTGAAAATCTTGTTTCGGGTGTTATACTCATTCGTCTGCGTCAGAAAACCGAAGTAGGAGTTGAGCACTTGGCTCCAGTACTCCCTCCGGATGCCCGTCATATCCGTTTCGCACTCTCGCAAGCATTGTCTTACCTTGCCGACAAATCGGCCTATCGTCCTATTGATAGTATATCGTCTGTATGGGTAGACCCACTGCCCGAGAAACTTCACTCCGTGGCTGACAGGCTGTAAGTAAATATTTTCCGAGTGGCACTCTATGTCCATCTGCGCAGAAGTGAAGTCCGCAATCTGCCGGATGGCGTGTCGCAGGAAAGTCCTGTCCGTACAGATGATGACAAAATCGTCAACGCTTCTCGTATAGGAGTAAACCTTTCCTTTGAACAGATCCTCCACATATCCGTCAAGAAATGACATGTAATAGCCGGCGAATAATTGCGTCGTGAGGTTTCCTATCGGCCCGCCCTTGTTGTCGTCCGCAAAGAATAGTGACTTGTCGCTACGAATGAATTTCCACATCTCAACGGGCGATCGTATGCAGCACGACTTCTGCGGACAATGGAAGACGGTCTTCTTCACGAGGTAGAGCAGTATATCGATGTCGGCACCCTTGTACCTATTCACGATGAGCGAGTGTAGTTCGTCCCAGAGTACCTGCTTGTTGATGTTCATGAAGAAACCTACGATGTCTCCTTTGTACACCCACGCCTCCCGTTGCAGATGGTCACTCACACGAAGCATCCCTTCTTGCACCTGCACCACCGCCGTCCTTGTGCCATATCCCTTTCGGCAGGCATGACTCACGTCTCCCAACTCGTGACACCGTTCCTCGAACAGCGGTATCATCCTCATGCATATCCAGTGGTGCATCATCCTGTCTCTGAACGCCGCCGCAAACACCTCGCGTAGTTTAGGGAAAGTAACCATGAAACACGTTGACTGACTCGGCTCGTAGATTCCCGTCCACACCTCCCAAGCCAGCCTTGGGATGTCCTCCGCAGCCACGGGCATGTATTCAAGAGCCTGCGCCGAACTACGCTTGCCCTTCAGGCAATCGAAATAAGCAAGCCACATCGTATCAAGGAACGCTTTGAAATCAGCATACGCCGAACACGGGCGAACGTAGCCATTGTTGTACTTGTTGTTCCAGTTGTTGACGTTACCCGAAGTGAAATTCACGTTCCAACTGTTGTTACGGCTACCCTCAACGTTCTCAAAGGACTTTGCATCTTCGTTACTCGGCATGGCTGTCACACCATGCCCAGTAAGTCCCCCGTTTACTGAAATCCCGCAGACTCTCATTGCGCGCCTCCTTTCGCCGGCACACCATGACCCTGCTGCGTTGCGGACTCACGCCAGCCTATCAGCTGCGCCAGCACCCGCCCTGTCCCTTTCTTGATGTCCTTGGCGGTCTGCTTGTCGATGGCTCCCAGGTAGCCGAGCGATGCGGCGATGATGCTCAACGTGTTGGCGTTGGCCAAGCCGATGTTGATGCAGTTCGCCCGCTCCGCCCCTCTTACCTCGTTGGCCATGGCAACACTGCGGAGCAGCTCCGTAGCGCAGTCCACGGCCTCGTCAAGAGGCTTCGTCATCTTGCGTGGCGCATGATACATAACCCGCATAATCACATATAGCAGGTTCGAGCAAGCCCGAAAGACGGGAAGCTGCGCCGTTGTACGCTTCCTCGCCGCGGCCTGCTTGCCAGCTTCCGCTCCCTTGTAGATGTCGTCCGTCAACGTGTTCATGGTTACTTGTTTTTTTATATTTTTAGCATTGTGGCGGCGGCCTTGAAATGGCCGCCTTGATAAAGGTTAAAGGGTGAAGGTAAACGCCGAACACGGGCGAACGTAGCCATTGGGGTACTTGCCGCTCCAGGAGTAGACGAAACCCGAAGTGAAATTCACGATCCAACTGTAGCCACGGCTGCCCTCAACGCTACTCCATACAAGCCAGCAATCGCCTATCTTAAAGACCGTCATGGCCGCTCGTTTGTTGGCGTTGGCAAAGATGGGAGTACGAGCCTCCGTAGCCCCGTCAGCGGCATTTTCTATATCCTGTCCGAGGCGATAGAAGTTGTAAAGTCTGATAACCTCACCCTCCGAAGGCAGATACCAGTTGCCCTTCTTCCATGCAGCGTTGAGCGTGTCGGCAGTCGGCTCGTACACGTAGCACCCGTAAGCCGCGGGATAGTAGAACTCCTCATATCGCCAAGGATTTGTGGCCGAGGCGTTGGCGTTGCGCAGTGTGGCCATTGCGTCGGCCAGCTCCTGCATGGTCGTTGGGTAGCTCTCCGACAGGTAGCCGTTGATGACCTTTCGGGCGTGAGCCACAATCTTGGCCGTGCGGTCCTCGCCGCTAAAGTCACCTGCCGCACAGGTGGACGGGAATACCTTGAAGCCGTCCGTCTGGTTGTCGTCAAGATACGTGAGGTCGCTAAAATAATTATAGTTGAACCCTTGGCACCATGACGGGCCTACCGTTTCGGCACTCGCAAGGTCGAACGCCACTCCGTTGTTGAGCATGTCGCACACGGCTTGGTAGGCAGCTTTGTAGGAGGTGTACTCCGACGACGACGAGAGGCCGTACTTCGTGGTGGCCGTCGTGAACTCCGTGTAACACGACCTTGCCATCACCCAAGCCTGCGTCATCGTGTCCTTGTTGGAGGCGATGATAGTGCCGCTCTCGGCGATGGTGTAGAGCCTGTCGTCCTTCTTGCGGTTGTCGGCGGAGTAAGTATAGTCCGGTTTCACCGCCTGTATGGCCGCATAGAGAGCATCAAGAGCGGTATAGTAGGCGTCCCATGTCGCCTTGTACATGGCGTAGGTCTTCGTGGGCGTGTCGGCCAGCACCGTGTCGGTGGCCCACGACGGCACCGTGTGATACCCCTCTTCGTAATCGTTGGCTCCGCCCCATCGGGAGGAGAAGTTCTTCAGCTCGTCAATGTCGAAAGCATCCTCTACACCACTCGCCTTCTCGATGTTCACCTCCTCTGACAGCCATCCGTTCGTGTTATCGGGATAGAGACCCCATCGGTGCGTCGTCCACGTGGTGGGATTGTCGCCGCTCGATACTAACTTCAAGTCCTCTGCGGCCACCACACGCACATCATAGGCCGTGATCTTCGATCCCGTGTAGATGGGAAGGCGCATGAAGACAAGCCCGATGAACGTGCGCTCCGCGTCCCACTCAGTATCAAACGTGCCGTCGGCATAGGCAAAATCGCCCACCACAGGGATGTGGCGATAGAAACCAACCTTCTTCTGCGCAGTCAGCGTACCATTGGCCGTGCCAGCCTTCGCCGTCATGATATGCTTGAGGTCAAGGGTCGGGTCGGACAGCTTATCCACATGCAACAGGCCATCGCTGTCTGCCCAGTGAGCGTAGCTGCCTGCCGTGTCGGCAATGCTCCAGGTGATGTCCAGCCGCCCGTTCTTGATAGCTACGTTGTTACCTGTCACGGGCGACGGCACAACAGAGAACTGATAGCTCTTGCCTGCGGTGGTCATGAAAGCCTCGCCCGATATGGAGATGCTGTTGATAGCCCTCACGTCATACTTGATGTAGAGAGCGTTGCCTGTGGAGTCAATGTTGCCATAGAGGGCGCACAACATCTTCTTGTCGGCCAGCGAGAGCGCGCGGTCGGAGGTAGCGGCCAGCATGAAGATAACGCCCGTGAGGTTCGCCTTCAAGCTGGCGAGGTACATCAGTAAGTCCATGTTGCACTGCCGCCCCTGCGTGTTCCATGCCAGTCCAGTCAGAGTGACGGTCTTCAGCCCCGAAGGCTTGGCGGCGAGCAAGGCCGTGGCATGGGCGAAGGTGTCAATGCGCTTGTTGTTCTTCACCACAAAGCGAGTGAGGTTGCCGTAGCCTTCAAGCTGCAAGGTAGACAGGTTCTCCTGGTTCTCTACGTCAACAGACGAGATGGTGGCAGGCAACAGGACGGAAGACAGGACGTGAGAGGCAGGCAACGTCACGTCAGAGAGCTTGGTCTGCCGCACATCCACCGTCTTCAGTCGTGACAACTGAGTGAGGTCTATCGCTCCGCTCGTTGCCGTACATCCCTTCACGCTGAACTTTTCGATGTTCTTCGCCGTTATGGCAAATGCGCCCGGTCGGAAGGCTGGGGTCTC
>CAVFEZ010000132.1:0-435 GCA_963621665.1 Akkermansia muciniphila
GCACCGGCTAACTACGTGCCAGCAGCCGCGGTAATACGTAGGGTGCAAGCGTTATCCGGAATTATTGGGCGTAAAGGGCTCGTAGGCGGTTCGTCGCGTCCGGTGTGAAAGTCCATCGCTTAACGGTGGATCCGCGCCGGGTACGGGCGGGCTTGAGTGCGGTAGGGGAGACTGGAATTCCCGGTGTAACGGTGGAATGTGTAGATATCGGGAAGAACACCAATGGCGAAGGCAGGTCTCTGGGCCGTCACTGACGCTGAGGAGCGAAAGCGTGGGGAGCGAACAGGATTAGATACCCTGGTAGTCCACGCCGTAAACGGTGGATGCTGGATGTGGGGCCCATTCCACGGGTTCCGTGTCGGAGCTAACGCGTTAAGCATCCCGCCTGGGGAGTACGGCCGCAAGGCTAAAACTCAAAGAAATTGACGGGGGCCC
>CAVFEZ010000132.1:651-4329 GCA_963621665.1 Akkermansia muciniphila
CGTCAGCTCGTGTCGTGAGATGTTGGGTTAAGTCCCGCAACGAGCGCAACCCTCGCCCTGTGTTGCCAGCGGGTCGTGCCGGGAACTCACGGGGGACCGCCGGGGTCAACTCGGAGGAAGGTGGGGATGACGTCAAATCATCATGCCCCTTACGTCCAGGGCTTCACGCATGCTACAATGGCCGGTACAACGGGATGCGACATGGCGACATGGAGCGGATCCCTTAAAACCGGTCTCAGTTCGGATTGGAGTCTGCAACCCGACTCCATGAAGGCGGAGTCGCTAGTAATCGCGGATCAGCAACGCCGCGGTGAATGCGTTCCCGGGCCTTGTACACACCGCCCGTCAAGTCATGAAAGTGGGCAGCACCCGAAGCCGGTGGCCTAACCCTTTTGGGGGGGAGCCGTCTAAGGTGAGGCTCGTGATTGGGACTAAGTCGTAACAAGGTAGCCGTACCGGAAGGTGCGGCTGGATCACCTCCTTTCTACGGAGTTTTCAGGGCACGTCTGGTGCCTGTCGTGTGCCTCCTTCGTCCATGATGGTCGTGGATGTCGTGGGGGTTGCTGGTGTGGAAGAGATCGTTGGCTTTCCGGCCGGTGTTCCGGTCGGGGGAGTGGTGCGGGTACGCTTTTGGGCTCCCGGACCGCCACCGCATCCTTGTGGGGTGTGGCGTGGTCCCGCCCATCGTCGTGGTTCTCCGGCTTTTGTGTTCCGGGGGGTGTGTTCGGTGGCGCGCGTGGTGGTTTGAGAACTGGATAGTGGACGCGAGCAATCGGAAAACGTTTTTTGTTTTCCGTTGCTTTATCGCGATTTCGCCAGACTCCGTTTGGAGTTTGGTTCGAGATCGATCGTTTTGTGATCATTTGCAGTGTGATGAAAATTTGTCATCAGGCGATCTTGCTGGCAGGATCCGGTGGCCATGCGCTTTTTGTTTGGTGTGTGGTGTCGCCGGTGAGGGCGTAGGGTGGATGCCTTGGCAGACAGTACCGATGAAGGACGTTTGAGGATGCGATAATCCTAGGGGAGCTTCCAACAGGGCTTTGATCCTAGGGTCTCCGAATGGGGGAACCCGCCGGCCGTCATGGGCCGGCACGGAACGATTGTTCCGGGGGTACGCAGGGAAGTGAAACATCTCAGTACCTGCAGGAAAGGATACTCCGTGAGTAGTGGCGAGCGAAAGCGGATGAGACCAAACCGTGCGCGTGTGATACCCGTCGGGGGTTGCGCGCATGGTGTTGTGGGGTCTTGCTTCCCGGTCCCGACGGGCCGGGCGGGAGTGATAAAACGACGGGTCAGGGGAACAGGCTTGAAGGCCTGGCCGCAGAGGGTGCCAGCCCCGTACCTGGAAGTCCGTCGTCTCCCGTGCATGGTTCCCAAGTAGCGCGGGCCTCGTGGAATCCCGCGTGAATCCGCACCGACCGTGGTGTAAGTCTAAGTATATCTGTCTGACCGATAGCGTACTAGTACCGTGAGGGAAAGGTGAAAAGCACCCCGGGAGGGGAGTGAAACAGTTCCTGAAACCGTGCGCCCACAAACCGTCGGAGCCTTCTTTTCGGGGGTGACGGCGTGCCTATCGAAAAATGAGTCTGCGAGTCAGTGGCATGTGGCGAGGCTAACCCGTCGTGGGGGAGCCGTAGCGAAGGCGAGTCTTAAAAGGCGTTTGAGTCGCGTGTCCTGGACCCGAAGCGGGATGATCTAGCCCTGGGCAGGTTGAAGCGTGGGTAAGACCGCGTGGAGGACCGAACCCACCTGGGTTGAAAACCGGGGGGATGACCTGGGGCTAGGGGTGAAAGGCCAATCAAATTCCGTGATAGCTGGTTCTCTCCGAAATGCATTTAGGTGCAGCGTCGGTTGATTGCATCGCGGGGGTAGAGCTACTGGATGCTTGCGGGCCCGTACTGGGTACCAATAGCAGCCAAACTCCGAATACCGTTGATGTGTATTCCGGCAGTGAGTCGGCGGGGGATAAGCTCCGTCGTCGAGAGGGAGACAGCCCAGATCGTCGTCTAAGGTCCCGAAGCGTGTGCTAAGTGGGAAAGGATGTGGAGTCGCATAGACAGCCAGGAGGTTGGCTCAGAAGCAGCCATCCTTGAAAGAGTGCGTAACAGCTCACTGGTCTAGTGGTTCCGCGCCGACAATGTAGCGGGGCTCAAGCACACCACCGAAGACGCGGCAACAGTCTTTTGGCTGTTGGGTAGGAGAGCGTCCCCTGAGGGGCGAAGCGGCGGCGTAAGCCTGTCGTGGACTTCAGGGGAGTGAGAATGCAGACATGAGTAGCGAGAGACGGGTGAGGATCCCGTCCGCTGGATGACCAAGGGTTCCGGGGCCACGTTCGTCGTCCCCGGGTGAGTCGGGTCCTAAGGCGAGGCCGACAGGCGTAGTCGAATGGATGAACGGGTGGATATTCCCGTACCGGCAGCGAACCGTCCAAACCGGGGCCGTGAGTACTAACCTCCGTCCCGTGTGGTTTCCTTCCTTCGGGTTGGTTCCCGCGCGGGGTGTTGGGAGCGTAGCGGTAGTAGGTCAGCGCAGGGGTGACACGGAATGGGAGCCGGCCGCGGAGGTGGTTTTCCGTGGTCAAGCACGCAGCCCGCCGCACAGGCAAATCCGTGCGGCGTGAGGGTGAGGTGTGATGATGGGAACCGTATGGTTCGATATCCGGTGGTCCAGGCCGTCGAGAAAAGCCTCGGCGCGAGGGGCGTTGCCGCCCGTACCCCAAACCGACACTGGTGGTCAGGTAGAGAATACCAAAGCGATCGAGCGAATCCTGGTCAAGGAACTCGGCAAATCACTCCCGTGCCTTCGGTATAAGGGAGACCCCTGATGGTGGACCGGCTTGCCCGGCGAGCTTTCGGGGGTGGCACAGACCAGGGGGTAGCGACTGTTTACCAAAAACACAGGTGCATGCGAAGGCGCAAGCCGCTGTATATGCACTGACGCCTGCCCGGTGCCGGAAGGTTAAGAGGATCCGTCAGCCCTCGGGTGAAGCGGTGAATTCAAGCCCCGGTAAACGGCGGTGGTAACTATAACCATCCTAAGGTAGCGAAATTCCTTGTCGGGTAAGTTCCGACCTGCACGAATGGCGTAACGACTTCCCCACTGTCTCGACCAGGAGCTCGGCGAAATTGCAGTACGAGTAAAGATGCTCGTTAAGCGCAGAAGGACGAAAAGACCCCGGGACCTTTACTATACCTTGGTATTGGCGTTAGGCGCGGATTGTGTAGCATAGGCGGGAGGCTTCGAAGCGTGGGCGCCAGCCCGTGTGGAGCCGCAAGGTGAAATACCGCTCTGTTCTCGTTTGACGTCTAACCTCGAGCAGTCATCCTGCTCAGGGACAGTGCCTGGCGGGTAGTTTAACTGGGGCGGTTGCCTCCCAAAGAGTAACGGAGGCGCTCAAAGGTCCGCTCAGCCCGGTTGGCAATCGGGTGTCGAGTGTAATCGCACAAGCGGGCTTGACTGCGAGGACGACGGTCCGAGCAGGGACGAAAGTCGGAGATAGTGATCCGGTGCCGGCGCACGGGCGCGGCATCGCTCAACGGATAAAAGGTACCCCGGGGATAACAGGCTGATCATTCCCAAGAGTCCATATCGACGGGATGGTTTGGCACCTCGATGTCGGCTCGTCGCATCCTGGGGCTGGAGCAGGTCCCAAGGGTTTGGCTGTTCGCCAATTAAAGC
>CAVFEZ010000133.1:0-4002 GCA_963621665.1 Akkermansia muciniphila
GAAAACACCGATATCTGCGCCTGCTGCGCGCCGCACGTCAGCTCAACAGCCGAGGTCGGCACCGTGCGCATACTCACAGCCGAGCGCCGTCGGCGCGGCGGAGAGGGCGTGCGCATAACCATGCTCTGCGGCCTTGACGCTTACGACAACGAGGTCGTCGTAAGCGCGAACAACACGGAGATATCCACCCTCCTGTCGGCAAAGCGCAGCGAGACCGCCGCCGCCGTGCGCAGGCTCATGGCCGAAAACGAAAGGCTCAAGGCGCACTCGGCGGAGCTGTGCCGCGCACTTGCCGCGGTGAAGGCCGAGGCCATAGAGCCGTGCGAGGGCAACATCTGCCTGTTTGACAGCGTTCTGGACGAGCCGGCGCTGCGTGCGCTTGTAAACGAGGCGGTGAAGAAATGCTCCGGCATCGCGGCGGTGTTCTCCGGCAGCGACGAGAACGGCTATCGCTACATCATCGGCAGCGGCAGCGTCGATCTGCGCAGGGCGGCAAAAAGCATAAACGCCGGCCTCTCGGGACGCGGCGGCGGCAGCAGCGAAATGATACAGGGCAGCTGCACAGCGTGTTCAGAAAAAATTCAAAATTTCTTGACCAATTTTACGTTTTAGACACGTTAATCTGATATGTATAACAAAAACAAGGTGAAAAAGGCGCTAAAAGTTGATTTATCCGACAAATAATAATTGACAATATTATGACAGTTTGCTACAATGGATAAATAGAAGAAGGGTGAAAATATACCCTTAAAAGGACTCAGCAAAATATTTTTTATGGGGGGTTATCCGTGAGAGACCTTAAGCATCTGATTTATTTTGAGAACCTGCTTCAGGATGCCAACAACGAGTTGGTGCAGCAGGCAAAGGCTGAGGGCAAATATGCCATCGGCTACACCTGCTACTTCATGCCTGAAACACTTCTCGACCTGGACGGCTGCTTCTCAGTTCGACTGAGAGCACCGCGCTGCTCTTCACCCGACATCGCGACCTACTATATGTCGGCCCGCGTATGTCACTATGGCAGAAGCCTTTTCGAGCGCGCACTCGAAGGCGGCTTCAACTTCCTCGACGCACAGATGGCGACCGAGACCTGCACCGTCACCTGCCGCTTCCAGGAGCACATCAAGCCCAAGCACCTTGACTCGGTCAAGGACATGGACGTCATCAAGAACGATAAGTTCTTCTGTGAGTTCACCGACGTTCCCTACAAAAACACCGAGGCCGACTACGAGTACTTTGCAGCTCAGCTGAATGCTCACGTCCTCACCCCGCTGCACGAGAACCTCGGAATCGACGTTTCCGACAAGGCTCTCAAAGAGGCCATCAAGCTGCACAACGAGGTCTGCAAGATCATAAACGAGATCGGCGACTACCGTAAGCTTGAGAACCCGACCATCACCGGCTATGAGTTCCACGTCATCCAGCTCGTATCGCTGGTATGCCCGAAGTACCTCATCCTGCCCTACCTGCGCGAGACCGCGAAGGAAATGAAGACCCGCAAGCCCGACGAGAAGTGGCCGTTCCGCTGCAAGGTCGTGCTCGCAGGCTCCGAGAACGACGACCCGGATTTCACCCAGCTCATCGAGAGCTGCGGCGCAGAGGTCGTATGCGACCGTTACTGCTACGGCGCAGCCGAGTCGAGGCAGCCCATCGTAGTGGAAAAGGGCGAGAAGCCCCTCTACGCTATCGCAAAGCACTACCTCAAGACCTCCAACTGCCCGCGCTTCATGCCGCAGGACGAAATGCGTGCAAGAAAGCATCGCCTTGCCGAGCTCGTCAAGGAGTACAATGCAGACGGTCTTATCGTTTGCTCCAACAAGTTCTGTGAATACTGGAGCTACGAGCGTGTCATCGACACCATCGTTATGAAGCGTGACTTCGGCATCCCCGTATGCTCGATCGAGAAGGAGTACATAAACACCGCATCCGGCCAGCTCCGCACACGTTTCCAGGCATTCGTTGAATCTGTCGAGATCAAGAAGATTCAGGAGGGCAAGTAAGATGGATTTTAAGAAAGCAGTAAAAGATTTCTGGTATGGCAAGCCCCATACCGCTGAAGAAGGCGGCCGCCGCCTCGGCGAGAACTACCTTCCGAAAACCGGCCTTTACAAGCACAGAGAATGGCGCGGCGTAAAGGACACCTTCTATTACTTCCATAACATTTGGCTGTACAACTACCTGCACATGGTCATCGACGTTATGCGTTACGGCGGCCTTATAAACTTTGCAAAGGGCGTATGGCGCTACCGCTGGGTAGGCCAGACCTATCTGCCCGTTCTGCACTGGTTCGACCGCGGCCTCGAGGGTATGCGCGGCGAGGCTCTGCGTGCCTCCGCTTGGCACTATCGCGCAATGGTCAACGCGACCATCTATCAGTTCATGGGTATGTTCGTGGCCGACACCAAGCTGCACGGCGGCAAGAAGAACGACGCATGGTATCACACCATGTCCATGAAGGAGACCACATGGGGCGGTATGTTCTACGGCTGGAGCGACAAGTTCAAGGCAATTTCTCTGGAAATGATCCCGTACTTCGTCACCTGCCATGTTAACAGCCACACCGTTCACAACTACATCGACGCGGTTCAGTCCATCGGCCTGCCCGGTGACCCCTGCCCGATGTGTCAGGCTGAGGCCGGTCTGTACGTTCTGGATGATGTCCCCGACTACAGCCCGTTCGTCATCACCTGCAACGAGGCCTGCGACGGCTCCGTCGGCACCGCCATCCTTCAGGACTGGTTTGCCAACAAGCCTCTGTATGCTCTGCAGATGCCCATGCTCTTCGACGATCCCCTTGCAAAGGACTTCGTAAAGAAGGACATCGAGAAGTGCTGGAAGTTCATCGAGGATCAGACCGGCGTTCCCATGAACCTCGACCTCATGTACGAGTGCATCGAGCGTCAGAACGAGATCATGAAGTTCGAGTGGGAGAAGTGGGAGGTTGCCGCAAAGACCAGCTCCTACCCCATCAACGGCGTTGCACAGGCGCTGTACCGCATCTACTCGTCTCAGTTCGGCGATCTGCCCATCTGGCACGAGGTTGACGCAAAGGTTCGCCCGATCCTTGAGAAGTGCGTCCGCAATAAGATCAACACCTTCCCCAACACCCGTCACAGAGTCATTGCATGGTCCTGCGCACCTCTGTACTACTCCAACTGGTGCACCTGGGCATACAATACCTGGGGCCTGAATGTCATCATCAACATGGACTCTCTCATGTTCGACATGACCATCCGCACCGACAGCTACGAGAACATGCTCGACGACGTCGCACAGTATCATATGTGGGCTCCGATGCGCCGTATGGCAGTCGGCGGCATGCACCACATCTTCGAGCTGTGGGATTACATGGAGCGCTTCAACTGCGACATGGTCGCAATGTACGACCAGCTCCAGTGCAAGGGCATGCAGGGCGTACACGGCCTGTTCGAGGATGAGTTCCGTGACAGAAACATTCCTGCGTTCTGGATCCCTCACGCACTGCCCGACAGCCGCACTGTCTCCCGTGCTGAGATCCGCCGCCTCATCAACGATTACATGAGCACCGTTATGCACGAAGAGCCTCTGGATCCTTCTCTCCTCGAGCTCGACGACGACATGACTTGGTAATAGGGAGGAGCAGAGAATATGAAAAAGTTTGTTAAAAGAGCACTTGGCATGGGCGCATTTGCCTATGTAGCACTGTTCGCCGTATTTTTCTTTGACCTCGACGGTAAGTTCCTGTTCAATGTCTTTGAGCCCTTTGTCAAGAATCACTATGACAACATGGAGCGCAAGGATATGCTCAAGACCCCGTACGATATGGATAAGTACCCTGACTTCAAGTACGACGAGGTCAAGTAAAAACTGAAAACTAAAATGCCAACTCTCCGGTATCGGAGAGTTGGCATAACAACGGATTCACATAGTTAATTAATTATTTATTGATATTAATTGGGAGGCAACACTAATGAAATATTTTGGCGGTTGTGACGTAGGCTCGACCTACACAAAGGCAGTAAT
>CAVFEZ010000134.1:0-3851 GCA_963621665.1 Akkermansia muciniphila
TCCTCTACAAGCGCGGCGACATGTCCGACTGGGCGCAGTTCTGCAACATCTTCGGAATGCCCATCCGCGAGTACACCTACGATGCCGGCGACGAGCAGGCGCGCCGCCGACTCCTTGCCGATGCGCGCAACCAGGGCGCGAACGCCGTCTACATCCACCCCAAGGACTCCGAACTCTCACTCATCGAGGCGGGCAACAAGTCCGGCTCGTCCGACCTCTACAAGGCGTTTGCCGACTACTGGGACTCCAAGATTTCCATCCGCGTCCTCGGCAACACACTCACCACCGACACGCAGGACACCGGCACGCAGGCGCTCGGCACCGTACACAAGGAAGAGGAAGACGACATGAATGCCGACGACCGCGAGTTCATCCTCAACATCCTCAACTACGACATGCAGCCCATATTCGCCGCTCTCGGCTTCGACACCGCCGGCGGCGAGTTCATCTATGCGCGCAAGGACCGTCTCGACCCCGCCACCAACCTCCAGATTGTGCAGGGCCTCCACAACATCGGCCTCCCCATGGACGACGACTGGCTCTACGAGACCTTCTCCATCCAAAAGCCCGAAGACTACGACAGCATCAAGGCCCGGCGCGAAGCCGAGCGAGCCGCCCTCCGGCAGTCCCTCCAGCCCTCCCAGCCCTCCGGGAAGTCCGAGCCGTCCGAACCCTCCGAGAAGTCCGAGAAGTCCGAGCCGTCCGAGCCGTCCAATCCCTCCCCCAAAAACACCCTAAAGTCCCGTCTCACCCGTTTTTTCTCCCACGCCCCTGCTACAGGGGCGGACACCGACTTCTGATTGACCGCCTCTACTACGGCGCGTCCTGTCCCTGCTGCGAGCCTCACGCCCCGGGGTTCACCGCTCACGTGCGCGTGTCCCTCCCCGTCATCGACGCCTTCCTCCGCAAGGTGCATGGCGGCTTCGACACCATGTCATCCGTCGAGCAGGGCATCTGGCGCGAAATCCTCTCCCAGATCAACGCCGCCACCGTCGAGGGTCTCCTTCAGAGTCCCCTCTTTGCCCCCTCCTCCGAGCCCTCCGAGAAGTCCGGGCAGTCCGAGCCGTCCAAAAAATCCCGCACCCTCCCCCGTCAGGAGGCGTTCCTTTCCGCCCTCCGCCACTCCAACGAGGTCTTTGCCGCCTTCAAGGTGCATGCCCTGCAACAGGAGGTGGCTGCAAAGCTCCTCACCCCCGACGGGCAGCTCAAGACCTTTGCCCAGTTCCGCCGCGACGTGAAGGGCATCGTTTCCCACCAGTGCCGCGCATGGCTGCAGACAGAGTACGACACCGCCGTCATACGCGCCCACAACGCCGCCGACTGGCAGGTCTTCGAGGCCAACCGCGACATCATGCCCAACCTCCGCTGGCTTCCCACCACCTCAGCAGAGCCCGAGGTCAACCACCGCGCCTACTGGCTCATGAAGCTCAACCTCCCCATTGACGACCCCTTCTGGCGCAACCACCATCCCGGCGACCACTGGAACTGCAAATGCTCCCTCGAGCAGAACAACGACCCCGTCGTCCGACCCGCCGACATCCCGGCCGACACGCCACAGCCCGGACTCGACAACAACCCCGGAAAAGACGGACACACCTTCTCCGACAACCACCCCTACTTCCCCAGCGGATGTACCTCGTGCCCCTTCAACAAAGGGGTAAAAAACATCGCTCGAGCAACATTCCGAAACGAGAAGAAACACTGCTACCAGTGCGACAAAATCAACAACGCAATGAAGGCCGCACACGGTGATGTAATTAAGGCAAAAGACGTAGCACCGCCATTCGCAGACGAGTACGAGATTACGCATGGAGGCAATGTCTTGACATCGCCATATCATGGGGAGAATGAGGTAAAAGAAAATAAAAGACTTGCCGAGTTCATTGCCGATAAGATAGGGCACAAAGTTTATTTGCTCCCACGGCTTGACCCGAAAAACCCCACACAGGCACCATTACGTCCTTTATTGCACCCAAAAGGCGTGCCCGATAAGAAAAACCCGGACTTTTACATCGGAGGAAAACTCTTCGACGGCAAGAGTATGATGGGCATAAAAAGAACCAAAGACAGGGATAAACATCACAATGCCATACTAAATAGAATGAAATCCGCTAAGGAGCAAGCTGACAACGTAGTGGTGGAAATTCCCATTTTTGTTTCAAGGAAGACTGTAAGTTCTACGGTCAAAGGATTCTTGATGCAGTCCTCAAGAGAAAGAATCGTTATCGTGAAACATGGTAAAAAATGCTATATCTACAATAGTAAATATTATAAAAAAAACGGGACGTAATGCCCCGCTCAGAGATTGAAGTCAAACCTATTTGATCAGGAGTGGCTCTAACCACCGCAAAGATACAAACAATAATTAAACCCACAAACATTATGACAAAGAAAAACGTAATTTACGAAGAATTCACGGAAAAGTTCAAACCCAAGAAGACCACCGACGACTGCTACACGCCGCCCCTCATCTACGACGCGGTATGCGAATGGGCAAAGCGGCACCTCGCCATCGGAGACCGCCCCGTCGTCCGTCCCTTCTGGCCCGGCGGAGACTACGAACGTTTTGACTACCCGGAAGACTGCGTGGTCATCGACAACCCGCCGTTCTCCATCTTCGCGAAAATCGTCAATTTCTATGTCGCCCGTGGCATTTCCTTCCTGCTCTTCGCACCCTCAATGACATCTATCCGCCCCAACTGTACCTACATAGGAAACGGAACAACCATCACCTACGAGAACGGCGCAGTCGTCAACACCTCGTTCGTCACCAATATGCTCGGCGACCTCATTTGCACCACCGCTCCCGAGCTCCACAAAATGCTCACAGAAGCCGACAAGCTCACGCGAAAGCAGAATAAAAAGCAATTAGAACGCCTCGAATACCCCGGCTGCGTCCTCCGTGCCTCCACGCTACACACGCTTTCCCATGCCGGCTGCACCTTTCAGGTATCCTCATGCGACGGTGTCGTAGTCTCCCAAGCGTGCTGCAACGCCAACAAGGGCGAGTTCGGCAACTCCATCATCCTCTCCGATACCGCCACCGCCCAAAAACTCGCAGCCCAAAAACTCGCAGCCCAAAAACTCGCAGCCCAAAAACTCACTCTATCTCCTAAATCCCAAGAGATATTATCTCTTCTAAACGCCCACCCTGTCCAAAACGCCTAACCTCCAAACCACCATGGACCAATACCGCCAACTCCGCGACTCCATCGCATCCCTCATCCCCCAGCGTGCAGCCATCCTTCAAGGCATCGTCAAGGCCGTGGACGGCATCACCTGCACCGTCACCGTCGGCAACATCGACATACCCGGCGTGCGCCTCCGCGCTTCCGAGCTCGACAACGACCAGCACCTCCTCATCACGCCCAAGATAGGCTCGCCCGTCATCCTCGGCTCCCTCTCCGGCGACCTCACCGACCTTGCCGTCATCCAAGTTGACCAAGCCGCCTCCGTCACCATCAACGGCGGCGAGCTCGGCGGTCTCATCAACATCGCCGACCTCACGCAGAAGCTCAACGACCTCGTGCAGGCATTCAACGCCCACACCCACAGCGTCACCGTCTCCCACCCCGGCGGCACCTTCACCACCCTCGCCCCCGCGTCCTCCGCCTCCCGGTTCAACCAGTCCGACTACGAAGACCCCCTCGTCACCCATTAGCCCGGAGCCCGGACACTCCGGACTCTCCGTCCCGTCCGCCCCTCCGGGCTCTCCGCCCCGTCCGCCCCTCCGGGTTCTCCGCCCCGTCCGAGCCGTCCGAGTAGTCCGAGCCGTCCTCCCCATAATCCCCTCAGAGCCGTCCGAGCCGTCCGAGTAGTCCGAGCCGTCCTCCCCGTAATCCCCTCAGAGC
>CAVFEZ010000135.1:0-3386 GCA_963621665.1 Akkermansia muciniphila
CCGTATTTGTTGCTTATCTCTACGTCGGTCACAACGCCCTTGCTGCGCAGTGTAGTAGCGACGAGATTGACAAGCCACTTCTGACCGCGAGTGAGCTTCACGTCGTCATCGACCTTTACGTGTTCGTGCGCGGTCATGCTCCGTGCTATCTCTCTTGCTGCCTCGGGCTGTATCACAGTCTCTGCTCTGCCCTCAGTGGTATTTTCCACACTCGGTATGGGCGTGTCGTTTTCAAGCTCATCGGCGAATGCGTTCTGTATGGCCTCGTCGGATATGTCCGGCGCGACCTTGCGCACCTGCGCGGCGAACTCGTCATACGTTAGCTCCGTACCGTCGTCAAGCTTCACGGTCTTGTCCTTGAAGCTGAACCGTGCCTTGCCTTCCTCGCTCGAACTTTCAACGAGTATAGGCGGCTGCCCGAAGTCTACGTCGTTGTTGTACCAGTCGTACCCTGCGATTCTTGCGCCTTTTGGCGAGACTGATACCGTGCCGCCGCTTCTTCCGCTGCTTGCAGAGTCATTTCTTCCTCGTGCTCGCATATCTGCTTCCACATCGCCAGAGACTCCGCTCTCTCCGCTGCTCTGCGTTCCAGCATCTCCAGCATCATGTCGTCCTCCCTCTCGTACATCCGCTTCCACATTTCCAAGTTTTCCGCTCTCTCCTGTGCTGTCAGCGGTTTCGTCCTTTTCGATTCTGACACCGTTTATATCGCTCCTTCCTAAAAGATACAAGTAGGTCTGAGTCGGTTTATCGCCATAACTGGCAATTAATTCGGGCGATACATACCGCCCTGTCGTGCCGTCTTCCTTGAAGAACCGCCCCAAGCCACGCGCCTGCGCTTTGTGATTAGGCAGTTCGTTGAGGTGCAGGTACACCTTATAGCCCTCATCGTTGTAGGCTATTATCTGCCGTTCCAACTTCTCGGCATTAGCACCGATGGTAGATAGCAAAATGTTATCGCCGTTGTTCAGGGCTTCATCCATAACCCGGCTCTTAACACTCGACGCTTCCTCATGAACAACAGGCGCGTTCTGCCCGGTATATTCGGGTATATACTCGCGGTAATCATCAGTGTCGATTACACGTGCGCCCTGCTCCTGCGAAATGCGCTCGGTATACACGGACGATTTACCTGAACCCGGCAGACCGAGAACAATGTCCATTCGGCGTTCCTGACGGACAGGCGCTTTGTAGTCCTTGCCGTCAAAGCTGCCGCGCTGCATTGCTTTCTGATACGCGGCTTCAACTATCGGTTCACGGTTCGGCAGGTTAATAGTCGGTGTTGCCTCTCTGTTGCTCCGCTCCACCTTGTCGATTGCAGGCAGTGACATGATTTCGTCAAGCTCCATGGGGGCTTTGTTCAGCCGAGCTATAACGTTCTGGACCGCCGCATCTCGCTTACCTTCATTATACCTTGTGTTATCGCCGCCGTCAAGTTTTTCAGCCTCGGCAGTTGCAAGTGCGTCAAGCCACTCGCGTTCTATCTCCTCGTTCGAGATGTTCGCACCGTTTTCTGCGCGGACGCGCTCGGCAAACTCATCGAAGTTAATAATGTTCTTAACGCCGTCTTCGTTAACCGTGAGTGAGCGGTCGTATATTTCGGGGTGAGACTGCTTATAGTAGTTTGATACTCCGTTATCTGTTTCGGCGGGAGTGTTCGGCCTGAACGCCGCGCCTATCGCAGCCTCTGCCGCCAGCGCCTGTGCGTCCTCAAGCTCGCGCTGCTGTGCCATCTGCGTAGACAGCGCCGTGGTGGCATCGGCTCTGCGCTGCTCTGCTATCTTAGCCGCCGTCTCGCGGAAGTATTTGCGCAGCTTCGACGCGGTAAGACCCTCGGGTATCGGCTCACCCGTCAGCTCGGCAAACGCCGTTACGCCCTTCATGTCCTTGAGGCTGCCTATGCTCTCAAGCTCGCGGTTGGAAACGGTATCGCCCGACAACAGCCTATCAACCACATTGGCGCGTGAGATAGCGTCAGTGGCTTCTATGCCCTGAGCCTCGAACGCCTGCGCGGTCGCATTCACTACGACGGGTTCATTCGCTGAATTTTCACTCTCCGTTTCAGAAATCTGCGGCTCCTGCACATTCTCTGTATTAGCCTCTGCCGGTCTGAATGCCTCGACAGGATTGGACATGCTCTCCTGCACCTTTTGCGGGGCCTGCTCCTGCTCCTCAAGCATGAGCTTTGCAAGCTTGCCCATCTCGGAGTTCTTTATCTCCGCGCCCGTGAGGTCGGTCTTGCCGTCCAGCCTTGCAGCCAGCTGCTCGGCAAATGCACGGGTCTTGCTGCCCTCCGCGTACTCACACGCGGTCGCTATGGTGTCGAGGTAACGTAGGGTGGACTTTTCCTCCCAGCCTACCATCGTCTCACGCACCTTCGCAGATGCTGTCTGTGCGCCTATGGTCACGCCTGCGGTCACGCCGCCGGAGATTGCGCCTGCCGCCGCGTCGAGCGCTACCTGACCGAGCCAATCGAGCATGGCATGTTTCCGAGCCTCATCCTCGGTCTCGCCCTGCTCAAGATAGCCCTGCATCGTCAGCGCGTACTCCGAGCGGTCGCCCATGACCACGAGGTCGGATATGGTGTTCGCCACGCTGGTCAGCGCTTCCTCCGACATTTCCACGCCGCTCTGCAACAGCGTCTGCTTCACCGCGTTTCTGACTGTGCGGTTTGACGCTGCATCGCCTATGGCCTTGGCTACGTTCTTGAGGTTTTCTATAGAGGCGTGTTCGCCGAACATCTCAGCCGCGCCGTTGAGGAAGCCGAAGCCCAGCGCCTCGGCATCGGACGCGCCGCGCTCTTTCGCAGAACGCATAGCGGAGTTTGCCGCTGCGCCCGACAGCATCAGCTCTGCGCTGTTGCCCATGCCGTTTGTGAGCTTTTGCAGCGTAGTCAGACTCCGTGCAGCGTCTGTTGCGTTATCCGCAGTATTGGCGGCCTTGAACACCTTGCCGACCATGCCGGTAGCCTTGGATATCTCGCCGCCCGCCATAAAGTCCGCAATGCTCATGCCGACGTTGTACAGGAACGAGCCGACCTCGCCCATGTTCCGCGATACCGCTGCTCTCATGTTCTCAGCCGAGTATGCCAGCGGCGAGTTGTTGTAATCGACCGCTCTCTGTTCGCCCGTGAATGCGTCGGTCGGGTTGGTAAGCTTCTGCAAGGCGCTGTCTGCGAACACCATGCCCGACAGTAGGTTTGCGGGAACAGACACTACAGACGCGCCTACCTTGCCCCAGAACCCGCTGTCCGCTACTGACTGCCAGTATGCCGCGTTCTCATACGCTTTCTTCGCGTTGTTCTGCGACTGCGCATATGCCTTGATGCTGCTTATTTCCTCGTCGGAGTAGCCCTTGGAACGGAGATACTTCTCCATCTCCTTCAC
>CAVFEZ010000136.1:0-3337 GCA_963621665.1 Akkermansia muciniphila
CGAGGCCGAGGCCTACGACGGCCCGTCCCTCATCATCGGCTACAGCCCCTGCGAGATGCACTCCATCAAGAAGGGCGGCATGCAGAACTGCCAGTCCGAGATGAAGAAGGCTGTCGAGTGCGGCTACTGGAACCTCTTCCGCTTCAACCCGGATGCGGCTGCGGGCAAGAGGTTCACGCTCGACTCCAAGGCTCCGGCCGGCGGCTATCAGGACTTCCTGATGAACGAGGCCCGCTACGCCTCGCTCACCCGTTCCTTCCCGGAACGCGCCGAGGAGCTCTTCCGCGAGAACGAACAGGCTGCCATGGACCGCTATGCGCACCTGCAGAAGCTGCTTGCGGTGTATAACGAGGCGTAACGCGTAAGCATCGCCTACGTGCCCAATCGGAGGCCCCGGGGTCTGCCGAGAAAAACCGGTCGCGCTTGAGCGCCCCAGACGGTTTTTCACGGCAACCCCGGGGCCTCCTTGCGTTTCCGCTGCAGGCTACGGGTCTGGGGGAGGGGTCGGCGGCCCCCTTCTGGCTCCTTACAGGGGGTATGCAAAAATTACCTCTCAACAGGACGTTTTATGCACGCGAATCCATACCCTTGGAATTCATACCAAGTGCAGCGTGCAAATATTGCGTCTGTGTACGATTGGGGGAGTGATCGTGCTGTGCCCAGGTCTGGGAAGATTGGAATTTCGCCACATTCGCTATGCATTTGTCCAGTAATGGCATCATTTGAGAACGACCGCCCAACCTGCGCCTATGCATACCGTGCACAGACGCAATATTTGCACGATGGCACTCGCGCTGCTCCGTATTTGGCGGGAAGCACGTTTCGCCTCTGGGCAGATTTAGGGGAGGGGGCGATAAGGTGCGATAATGGGCGATTGAGATTTACGGAACGACGCTGCTCTAGGAGTGCAACGGTGAAACGTAGCTTTAGATTCTATGTCGCGCTTGCAGGTGCCAAGGCAACGACCAAGCTGCTTCATGCGCTGGGCCGTCAGGCGAGCTTTTTCCCAGGCGAGGTTGCCTACAAGATCTGCCCCGACTTTGTGAGCATGATCGAGAAGCCCAAGACCGTGGTGTGCGTTACGGGTACGAACGGCAAGACCACCACCTGCAACATGATCATCGATGCACTCGAGAAGAACGGTCGCGAGGTGCTCAATAACCGTGCCGGCGCGAACGTCAACGCCGGCATCATCGCATCGCTTGCCAACGGTTCGACCATGGGCGGCAAGACGAAATACGACATCGCCGTCTTCGAGGTCGACGAGCGCAGCTCGCAACTCATCTACCCGCGCTTGAAGCCCACCTACGTTGTGTGCACCAATCTCTTCCGCGACTCCATCCACCGCAACGCGCATCCTGAGTTCATCTTCAATTTCATTCAGAAGAGCCTGCCGGCGTCTACGCATATGATTCTGAACGCCGACGACCTCATCAGCTCTCAGCTGGGTAACGGCAATCCGCGCACGTACTTTTCGATCGACCGCCTGCCGACCGACAAGGAGCAGAGCGTCAATCTCATCAACGATGTGCGCATTTGCCCCAAATGTCACAAAAAGCTGCATTACAACTACGTGCGCTACCACCACATCGGCAACGCTACGTGCGAGTACTGTGGGTTCTCCTCGCCTGAGCCGGATTACCATGCGGCGCTCGATTTTGAATCGGGCACCATGCAAATGGCGACGCCCGAGGGCACGGAAGCCTACGACTTGGTGAGCGACTCGGTGCTCAACGAGTACAACCAGGTGACGGCGATTGCCACCCTGCGCACGCTGGGCCTGAGCTACGAGCAGGTACGCGCTGGCTTTGCGGGCACCAAGATCGTCGAGTCGCGCTTCTCGACGTGCACCGTGGGGGATACCGAAGTCATTACGCATCTCGCGAAGGGTCAAAATCCCGTGGCGTGCTCCTGCGTGTTCGAGTACGTGGGCAGCGAGCCCGGCACCAAGGAAATCATCCTTATGGTCGACGATATCTTCGACCGCAAGGATTCTTCCGAGGTCATGACCTGGATTTACGATTGCGATTTCGAGTTCCTGAACACTCCGGACATCGTCAACATCGTTGTCGCGGGCGTTCGTCGTGAAGACTACAAGCTGCGCCTGCTTATGGCCGGTGTTCCTGAGGACCGCATCAAGTGCGTGAAGAGCGAGTTCGATGCTCCCGCCGAGCTCAAGTACCAGGGCACCGATAAGATCTACATTCTTCACGAGCTCTATGCTGTGGACGAGGCGCTGCAGCTGCGTGACCAGATTTGTGACGACCTGAAAAAACGAGGGGCTGCCCATGAGTAGAGAAATCGTCATCGAGGTGCTCTACGGAGAGTTCGCGAACCTCTTTGGAGACCTGCAAAACGTCCACTACCTCGAGGATTGTGTCGAGAACTGCCGCGTGACCAACACGAGCCTGGGCGAGACGCCTGCATTCGCCACTGAGCACGTCGACCTGGTGTACATGGGTTCGATGACGGAGGACCAGCAGGAGCTCGCCATCGATGCTCTGCGTCCCTACAAGGATGCGCTTGAGGCTCAGGTAGAAGCGGGGACGCCGTTTCTCTTCACCGGTAATGCCATGGAGCTCCTGGAGGCCTACATCGAGAACGAGGACGGCAGCCGCATCGAGGCACTTGGCATCTTCCCGCAGATCCACGCGCGTCGCCAGATGATGGACCGCTACAACTCGTTGATTCTCGCTACGTTCCAGGGCCTGAAGCTCGTTGGCCACAAGGCTCAGTTCAGCCACTCCTATGGCGACAACGACGCCTGCTACTTCTGCGATGTGGTGCGCGGAGACGGCCTGCAGCCGGGCTCAAAGAAAGAGGGCCTCAAGAAGAACAACCTGATCGCCACTTCGATTCTGGGCCCCTTCGTGGTCTTGAACCCGTTGTTCGCTAAGTATCTCCTGGGGCTTATGGGTGTCGAAAACCCCAGGCTCGCGTACGAGGACACGGCGATGCGCGCATATGAGGCGCGCTTGGCTGAATTTGAAGATAGCAAGTTGCGCTACGTCTAGCGCTACCATATGACGGTCTGCCAAACATAAGATAAAGGAGTCTAAGCAGATGCAGGGTAAAGAGGTCTTTGAGACATACGAATCCGAAGTTAGGTCGTATTGCAGGAGCTTCCCTGAGATTTTTACCAAGGCCAAGGGCTCGATTATCACGGGCGAGAACGGCGTTGACTATCTCGACTTTTTCTGCGGAGCCGGCGCTGTCAACTACGGCCACAACAACGACTACATCAAGGGCCGTCTGATCGACTACATCCAGGGCGACGGCATTATGCACGCGCTGGACATGATGACCAAGCCCAAGGAGGACTTCCTGTCGTTCTTCG
>CAVFEZ010000137.1:0-1285 GCA_963621665.1 Akkermansia muciniphila
GTGAGTCCGTGCACCGCAATAGCCTGACCGACCTCGTTGTTCCACTGCCCGATAAGGTCGGCATTGTACACGGCCTTGGGGAAGCCCATGAGCTGCAAGTGGCGCATGACCATTGCAAACATCGTGTTGATGAATATCTGGTTCGGGATAATACCCGTAACGAGCGCACGACCGTGATACTGGTTCTTCTGGTGCTCCCAGTTGCCCCACGCTATCGGGTAGAGCGTAAGACCGGTGTCTATCTCGCTGTAGATGTTGCAGCCCTTGGTTGCCTTGGTGACGTACACTGAGGTAACGAGATGCTTCGCTTTCTGTGTCTTGTAGCGCGGCGTACCGTCGGCGTTGACAACGGGTGCGCCGTCTGCCATGAGCGGTATCGGATTGCCCTTCTCATCGAGCACAGGCTCTACAGCGGCCTCGCCGGTCTCGGGGTCTATGACCTCTTCCTCGTGCGTCCGTTTCTCGTACAGGTATACATAAAGACACTTGCCGTTCTTGTCGTCCGACTGTATCAGCTCGTGCTTGCCGCCTACACCTATCTGCTCGGCAGTGTCGCTGTCCGACTGTATGCTGATACCTGCAAAGACGTTGTCGTCCTTGCTCTTTTTCTTGTTCTTCTTGTCGAAGCGCTCCTTCTCGGCGCGGAGGTTTTCAACCGTATCTCTGCCCACGATGAGCACATACGGCTGCTCCTGTACGCGGCGGTCGTTGGGGTTGCCGAACATGACGTTGATACCATCGACCATCTCCATCTGTATCTCACCGCGATACGCGCCGAACGCGCCGCCATAAGGCATAGCGTCAGCGTCCCAGTAAAAATGCGCACAGTAGTCACCCGTCTGTGCGCCGTCAAACAGAGCCTCGCGGACTCTGTAGTTCATTTTGAATTTATCCATGAGGTTACGCACCTCAGCCGTGGCGTACTCTGCCGCGTTGGACGTGGGGTCTGCAAGGTTCTCACCGTCGTAGTAGCTCAGTGAGTCGAACGATATCGTCGTCTCGTTCGAGGTCAGCGCCGCCACAAATAGGCTTGTGATACGCTTCACGATGTTGAACACCGGCTTTGCAAGTCGGCTCATGGCCTTGGTCTCGGGTATGTGCAGCCACTGGTTGCCCGCGAAGAACTCTACGTTGGTGTTGACCGTTCTGTACTGGTTGGGGACTAAGCCGTTGTTGTATGACCTGCCCAGCTCGTAGTATTGCCACGCCCGCGTCTTGCTGTCTGCCGCGCTGCTGTACTCGTTTTTACTCATTGACTCTCACTCCCTCGTGCAGCCCGTAAGCC
>CAVFEZ010000137.1:1525-2946 GCA_963621665.1 Akkermansia muciniphila
TTCTGACCGTACACATCGTAGAGCTTGTTCCCGTCGAGCACCGCCTCCTGCTCGCGGTCGGCAAGCAACACTTCCTCGGGTATCTCCGGCACTTCGTACATACCCGATGAGAACAGCAAAAATGACAGCGCCTGCGTAGACGAGTCAACCATATCGTCATGCGCTCCGGCAGGGAACGCCGACCACTGGTCTATAAACGCCTCCAACCACGGTGCGCTCACGGGCAAAAACACATGGCCTGACTCTATCGCGGGACTGACCGCGTTGACTCTCGACTCTTTGCCGCCTCTCGGATTGACGGGTATGCAGAACATCTCGCGCTGTAGCACGTCGATTATCGCCGAGCCGTTTGCCTTGTCCTCGATGAGTACCCTCTGTGCCTGCGGGTATAGTTGCTTGACCGAACGTATCGCCTTTAGCGTGTCGGTGAACGACATCTGTCGGTTGAGACAGTAGCGTAGGTAATAGTCATTGCCGCGCTTGCCCCACACCGTTATTGCTACGAAGTCGCTGCTGTCAGTGCCCTTGAACGCCGCGTCAACGCTTATGAGCTGCGTACCGAAGCTCGTTATCTCGCGTGTGTCGTAGTACTGCCACCACTCACGCATGACGAGGTTGCCGCCCTCTATGCGCGGTGAGCACTGGTAGAGCGCAGACCACGCACGAGCGCCGCCGAGCGGATCGGATATGTAGCTGGCCTTGAAGTCTGCCAGCCATGCAGCGTCCTTGCCCAGCTCAGGGCACAGCGGCTCACCGACCTGCCTACCGAGGGGGTCGTTATCCTCAGCCTCGACCGGCAGGCGCAGTAGCCTGACGTTGTGCTCGTTGGCAAGCACCCTCGCTGCGAGATCGTCCTCGTGCCACGGGGTCATGATAATAATAACCTTAGCCCCCGCTGCGAGACGGGACTTGACCGAGTTCTGCCATTCCTCCCACACCTTAGAGCGGAAGGTCTCGCTGTCGGCCTCCTCACGGTTCTTTACAGGGTCGTCGATAATGACGAGGTTCGCGGGGTTGCCGGTAATGCCCGAACGCAGGCCGCGGCTGATGAGCCTGCCCGTATGGTTACTCAGTTCAAACTCAACAGCTCTGTCTATATCCCCTATCTCAACGCCGAACAGCGTCTTGCCGTACTGCTTTATCTTTTCCTTGTTGCGCCTACAGAACTTCTCGGCGAAGTCCTCGTTGTAGCTCGCGACTATCACCCTGTTCCGGGGCCATCGCCCCAAATACCAACTGGGTAAAGTTTCCGTAACTGTAATACTCTTACCATGCTGCGGAGCTGTCTCAATAACGAGTATGTCGTAGGCGTGGCCGGTCTCGGTTTCGAGGAAGTCCTGCACGTTGTCCGCTATGAAGCGGCTCATCCGTGTTTCCTTCCACTGTACGCCGTGGACGTAGGGCAGATACCACCGATACGC
>CAVFEZ010000138.1:0-2768 GCA_963621665.1 Akkermansia muciniphila
TCTTCACGTGGGTGGGCTTGCTGCAGTTCATTGTCACGCTCTTCTCCTCCACCACGTTCATTCCTTCGTTGGAAACGTTCAAGCCGAAGTTCTTGTAGAACTCGCGTGTGTAGAGCTCCTCAGCGGGTATCTCCTGCTCTTCCAAGGAGCAAGAAGTCATGGCTCCGGCCACCAGAGTCAGACCCAGAAGTGTTTTAAGGTTCATTGGTTTAATTGTCATTAATGTTATTGTATTATTTTGTTATTATCTTTGAAATATGCTGTCTCGTTGTGATGTACGTTTTGCAGGGTTATCCGCAATGGATGGTTTATGGTTGCGGGCGGGCACAGGACCCGCCCTGCAAAGCGTTGCTGTGATTACTTGAGCAGATAGTGGATGCGGACCTTCACGCAGCGGTTGAGTTTGGCGTTGAGACCGCGAGTCGACTTGTCGGTGACGGTGCGGATGTTGCCGTTCATTGAGCCCACCATATATATCTGCGATGCCACGTTCTTCATGCAAGGCTTCTGCTTGAGCCAAGAGATGACTGTTGCAGCACGGTTCTGCGAGAGCGCGTTGTTGCGGTCGCGACCCACCTGCGAGGCGTTGTCGCCAGTGTAGTTGTCCTGGCTGGTGGCAAGACCCTCACACTGAATCATGGCGATGGTGCCGTTTTGCAGAATGTCCTTGATGTGAGCCACGGTGGCGGTGTCGGTGAACTGAGAGATGTAGCCCTCGTTGCTGTTCATGGCTGCGTAGACGTCGGCGAAGCTCACGAGCTCCTCACTCTGCTCCACGTCCATGTTCTGGCGCACGGTGGCGAGACCCTCGTGCTGGTTCAGACCAAACGATGTTGTCTCCATGTAGTTGTCGCCGAGAAGGAGCTTCTGACCCTCTGTCTCCTTGTCGATGCGATATTGCCAGATGTGCTGGCCGTCGTAGATAGGAGCATAGTAGTAGCCGTGCTGCTGGCGGAACTTAGCCATGTCGGTGTCTTTGAGACTGAGCGAGAGCGGCTGCTTTGACATCTCGTAGCCACGAGGCAGAGAGCCTGTGTCGAAGGTGCGGTCGGCAGTCTCCGTAGCGATGTCCTCGGTGGTGAGGCCGATGGGCGACTTGCCGTCGGCAAGGCGCGAAGCCACCTGCGAGTTGTTGACATAACGTTTCTGGGTGAAGAGTCCGCCTGCGAGGTAGTCGATGGCGTTGACCTTGCTGCCGGCTATTGTCGGAGCATCGCTGCGTCCAGAGTAGTTGTTGGGATAGAACACGTAGAAGGTCATGGTGCGGTAGGTGACGTTGGTCTCCTTTGCCTTCACCGTGAGTATGTCGCGCTGACGGTAGTCGCGGCGGTAGATGGCGTCGGTCTTACGTTTCCAGCCGTTGCTCTTCTTCGTGCCGAGATACCATGTGAAGCCAAGGTCGATGCCGAGGTTGCAGTCCCACTTCTCAGCATAGTGGTCGGCCTGACCATATTCAAGGTCGAAGTTGGTCTGATAGAACAGTCCGCGTGCCTTCAAGTCGATGGAGAAGTTCTTGCGGGGAGTGAAGAAACGGCTGTATTGCAGTTCGAGGTGTCCGCTCCACTCGTTGTCGCTGCCAGAGCTGTGACCAAACCCCGTGTGGTGTACGCCACCGATACCTGCTGCGAACATCACTTGGTTCATGCGTTTCTTGCTGTTGGCACCCTCGTAGCCGAAGAAGAGGCGCGAGAGGTTGAGGATGGCACTTCCGCTGATGTCCCACCAGCCAGTCTTCATCTTGCGGTAGGGCGTGTTGTCCTTAGTGAGCATCACGTCGCCGTAGCCATAGTGGCCGGTGAGGTACTCGGTCCAGCCGCGTGAGTTGGACTTGATGAACTCCAGCTTCAAGCCTATGCCCGGTGTGAACCACTTACCGATACCGATACTCCAGTCGGGTGAAATGGTACCGCCGAAGCTGCCGGTCTTGCTGTAGTCGCCACGGAAGGAGTGCGCGCCCACTGTTCCGAAGACAAACCAGTTCTTACCGAAGCGGTTGGTCACGACGCGCATCGGGTCGTACACCGTGTCGCTCTCCAACGTCACTTGTGTCGGGGCTGTGTAATCCACGGTGTCGGTGTAGATTACCGGATAGTCCTTGTACTTGTCGCGCTGGGCGAAGGCACTTGTCAAGGGCAACATCACCAGCGAGAGTAGTATCAACAAATTTTTCTTCATGATATTATAACGTACGTAATATTTATTCTTTCTATGCTTGCAGTTCAATAGTTTTCTATAATCCCTGCTTTCTCGTTGATTCATGGATATACACCATATAAATCATACTGCAAAATTACGAATTATTTTAGAATCATTCAGTCCTTTTATCTTCTAATTTTGATAACAAGCGAAATTTAACACTTCTTTTGCGCAAAAATTGCACATATCTCTTTGTTTTGTGTCTTGTTATGCCCAAATAGCAGGGGCGGGCCCTGTGGCCGTCCGCAACCCCTGTGGCCGCACTGACCTATTTATGCATCAGACCTTTCGGGGTGCGGACGGGCACAGGGCCCGCCCCTGCAAAGCGATAGAAATTAAATCCGTGTCCATATCCCGCCATGTCGCTACCGTGTATTGTGGTTGCGCCTCGGGCGGGATGTCGCCGAACCGTTGCAGATGGATGTTCTCGCCGTTGTCTTCCAGACAGACGGTGGTCCAACCGAGGCGGTTGGGGGCAATGAAGTCTTTCTTAGGATTGTCGCCCACATAGACGAAACGGCCTGCGTCGGGATGCCGTTCCATGAGGCGGCGGTAGTTGGCCTCCGACGGTT
>CAVFEZ010000139.1:0-2724 GCA_963621665.1 Akkermansia muciniphila
CGGCGGCTTTGCGGTCGCCATAGTATTTGGCCACGTGTATGTCGCATTGTGCTGTGGCGGCAACTGCCAGCATTGCACACGAAACAGTAATCAGTAGTTTGCGTATGTTCATTTTGTTTTAGGTTCTTTCCCGATTTGTTTCAAATCCTTTCCTGCAAGTACGGCGAGGCCGTCAACGGTCTGTTCGAGCCGTATTCCGCAGCTTCTTGCCGTCAGGATGTATGCAAAATTAGCCCGAAAAGGCATTGCGGCAATAGTAAAGCAGTACATATTTCAGTACTTTCGTACACTATCGGAAACGATCTTGTGCAAAAACTGAAGCCAATCCATCGGGTATTCAAAAAGACCATATAGTTTTTTAATGACAAGCCGAGCGAATCGAAAAGGCGGTGGCACCCACTGTCGGATGTCACCGCCTGGACTCGCTGCTTGCGGTGCCGGATGCCGGCATTGCAAGCATTGTGTGCCTTTACTTCCGTGGCCGGTTTTCTACCAGCCGGGGTTCTGCTCCGCCTGTTTCTCGTCGGCTGTCAGCGCATGGCCGTTGCGCTGTATGCCGTCGAGGTATGTCTGCGGAATGGGGCGCAGCACCATATAGTCCTTGATGTTGGCGGCAGCCTGTGGGTTGTATGCCTGCACGCGCTTCACGAGCGTCTTTGTGCGTGCCAAGTCCTGCCAGCGCAGCAGCTCGCCGCACAGTTCGCGTGTGCGCTCGTTGAGTACGAGGCACAGCATGCGGTCGTAGTCGCTCGTGTAGCCCAGCTTGCTTATCACCGCCTCGTCTTCGGCGGGCAGGTTGTCTTTGTCGGCAATGTGCAGACTGGTTGGTGCGGTGGTCTCGGCAATGCCGTTTGACTCGTAGTAGGAGCACTCGCCCATGTAGCTGTTCACGCCGTCGTTGGCATATCCCGGTGCACCCACCTTGTAGGCCGCACCCCCATCGACATAGGCTTCGCGGTCTTCACCGTCCTTGTAGGCGGCACGGTCGCGCAGGGCGTTGATATAGGTGAGAGCCTCGCCATATTTGTGCTGGCGCACCAGAGCCTCGGCGGCTATCAGGTAGGTCTCGCCAAGTCGGGCGAGTATGCCGTCACGAGTGCCGACGCGGTCGGTCTTGCTCGTGCGGTAACCGTCGATATACTTGCTCAGCGAGGGAAAGAACTGCGTGTAGGCAAACAGTGGGTTGTCGCCGCTGCTGCTTCCTGTCGGATAGGCCACAAACACGGTGGGTATGGTCTTGCCCGTCTTGCTGTAGATTACCGAGTCGGAGCAGCGCGTGCTGCTGTACCGGGTGTCGCCGGGCGTGTTCACCACATACATCACGCCGAGATCGCCGTTGGTATAGTAGGTGGAGCTTTTCTGGTTGTTGACGGCCATCTTCGTCTTGAAGCTCTTCCAGAAGCGCGAGTCGTTCACCTTGTCATACACATCGTAGGTGTAGTACGACGTGCGCAGACGTTGGTATTCGCGTTCGCCGGCCACATCGCGCTGCATATAGGGCAAGTCCTTATATACCGATATATAATAAAGGTGGGTTTGGTTGTAGGTGTTGGCGTCGTTGGCCGACTTGTCGGCGTTGAACTGTGCTGCCAGGATTATCTCGTCGAGCTTTTCGTTGGCGCCGTCGGGGCCGGTGTAGTTCCACAGGTCGGAGTAGTTGGGCGCAAGCGTGTGGCGGCCAATCACCTCCTTGGCATACTTCAGGCAGTCGGTCAAGTCCTGCTCCTTATAGGCGGCGTTCCAGTCATCGTTGCGCTCGCTTGCCCTCGACAGCAGAGCCTTGGCCAGGAAGTGGGCTGCGGCGTCCTTGGTCATCTGTCCCGTCTTCTCAGCCTCCTGCGGCAGCATTTCGTATGCTTTCTCAAGGTCTGAGATGCACTGGGCGTAGGTGTCTTCGGCAGAAGCACGCTCAAACTCGCGCTGCGGCGTATCGCTTGTGGTCAGCTTCAGCGGCACACCGCCATACTGTGCAACCAGCGTATAGAAGTTGAAACCGCGCAGGAAGTAAGCCTCGCCAAGGTATTGCTTCATCTTGTCGTTGGTCTGCACCTTGGGCGTGGCGTTCTCTATGAGCAGGTTGGCGTTGTTTATGCCCACGAACATCTCGTCCCACAGGTCGTACATGTTGGTTGAGTTGCCCGTAATGGTGGGTCCGTAGTTGCCGTCGTAGTTGTTCCACGAGGCGTTGGAGCCGTCGCCGCCAACGGTAAACTCGTCAACGCCGTTCTGTGTGAACGCCACTGAGTTCTCGCGCGAGAAGTGGTAGCGCAGGTTCTCGTACAGAGCCGTGGCCAGATTGGCTATGCCTTCGTCGGTGCTCAGGTACTCCGTGTTGCGCTTTGTCTTCAGTTCCTCGTTCAGGAAGTCGCTGCACGAGGTTGCCGCCAGCCCCATCGAGGCGACGAGGGCAACGGTGTATATATAATTATGTAGTCTCATGTCGTTAAAAATGTTAGTTTCACGGTTTTGTTTTGTTGGATTTGTGTGCCGGAACTTAGAAGTCCAGGCTTAGTCCGACGGTCCATCCACGGTTCCAGTTGGACGTGTAGGCTTGCGATGCGTCGAGTTCGAGGAACTTCACCGCCGAGTATATCCTGAACGGATTGCGTGCCTGCACATACACTCTCATGCTGTTGATGCCCACATGGCCTATCACGCTCTTTGGCAGAGTGTAGCCCAGCGATATGCTGCGCACCTTTAGGAAGCCGCCGTCCTTGTAGCCCA
>CAVFEZ010000140.1:0-2705 GCA_963621665.1 Akkermansia muciniphila
TCTTGGCTATGCGTTTCAATATTATTTCCATAGTTTGTGTTGTTTTTAGTTCGTTCTTCACTCTTCACTTACCTTTTAGTGACCTTGCGGAAAATTAAACTGTAATTGTCATTGTCATCACTCACTCCGTTTGTCCCCGGTACAGCAGCTTGGTCTATCCTCACCACGTAGCCCCGGTGCACCCACTGGTTCAGCGCCATCTTCACCCGTTTGATGCTTTCGTCGTCGAAGCCCTGCGCACGTCGCACCTTGATGTAGTCGTCCATGGTGAACTCGTCGGGCAGGAGCGTGAGGAGATTCTTGGGGCCTCTCTGGTTGGCGGTCTGCCTGTCCTGTTCACCCTCGGCATCGTATATCATCTGGCCGAAGAGCCTGAGCTTGCACCACAGGTCGTAACGCTCGCTCCAGCGTATGAAGTCCTCGATGCTCTTTTCCCACTTCATGCCGTTCGCCACGTAGAGCACGCACGCCTTGAGGTAGGCTATGACGTTGGCACGGAAGGAGAGGTTCTCGAACACGTAGTTTTGCGAGAGGCGGGCAAACTCGGCGTTCTCCTCCACCAGTTTCCTGGCGAGCCTCGTGGCCTGGGGGCAGTCGATGAGTCCGCGAGCCTTCACCAGGTTGTCGATGTAGGGGCGCAGCTCCTCGTCGAAGGCGGCGTCGTACGAGCCGTACACGGGCATGGCAGAGCCGCAGGGCCTGCGCTCTATGGTGGCGAAGCTGATGCGCGACACGGGGCCGTCGGTCACGACACGGCGGAAGTATTCGCGGCACTTCTTGGGGGTGCAGCAGGCGTTCCAGTTGAAGCGCACCTGCACGGTCTCCGTCACGCTCTGCACGCCCACGCGGTCCTGTCCGTAGGTGCCGAGGTCGAAGGCCAGCTCCATGATGCGGAAGTGCTGGTTCGACTTGCCCCGGAGTGCGTCGAAGAGGTTCAGCTCGTTCACCTTGGCGTAGAGGAAGTGGCCCTCCGCCTCCTTCATGCGCATGACGAAGGCGGGGTTTGTCATGTCTATGTTCACCTCCTGTATGACGAGCCCTTGCGGCCGCTCGCGGCGGTCCTTGTTGGCACCCTTGCTGTTACACTCGTCCTTCCATGCCCTTTCGCGCTCGCGCTGCTCGGCGTCGCGCAGGCGAATGTCTGCCATGATGCGGTTGATGGGCTGGGTGATGCACTCCTTTCCGCTGCCCGTTGGGGCGCAGAGTATGGACATCAGGGTCGCCTCATGCTCCACGTTGTCGATGTAGCGGAAGCGCGTGGCCGCGAGGTGGGCACCGAGCGCCGGGAAGACGGCCTGCGCCACGGCGGGGCGGTAGAGGTCGGGCGTCTTCGACACGAGCAGCTTGATGAGCCTCGGCAACTTCTCGGGCATCTCCTGCACGCGGTAGAAGTAGGATTCGGGGTTGCGGGTGTCGCCGAAGTCGTCGTTGTCATAGTCGGCTGCACGGCCCCTCACCTGTTCGTCCAGGCACATCTGCACGGCCTTGCGCACGATGGTGGGCATGCGTCCCGGCTGCTTGCGGTTGCAGGCGGAGTCGACGGTGGCGAAGGCCTTGCTCCTGTCCTCGCCGAAGGTGGGTATCACCTGCTTTATCCACTGGCGGTTGTCGTCGCACAGATACCGCAAGTAGCACGCCAGGGAAAAGATAAAAGTGTTGCGGGAGCCGTGCTGCGGTTCGCCTCCGAGCAGTTCTACGAGCTTGGCGGTCAGCGTGGCGTACGGTATGCCGTCGTACTCCTGCGGGAAATCGCTCTTATTGTCTCCATTATCGCCGATATGATTATTATCAGCGCCATCAGTATCAGCAGGTTGGGCATGCTCAGCAGCAGTGCCAGCAGGAACAGCAGCAGTGCCGCCGTTGCCCGGAAGTCGATTGTCTTGTTCATTGTCTTCAGTGTTGGTTGTGGGTTGTTCAGTCTTTCCTCTTCTCTCTTCACTCTCCTTGAAGAGTTCTTCCTCGTTGATGTAGAGAATATAGTCCTCGGGCACGATGAAGGAGGGGCGTGCGAGGTCTTTCACGCACGTGTCGTAGTCGGCATCCTCCAGTTGCTGTGACATCCATCGTTGGGCTGCTGCCAGGTCCATCCCTTCGGGGATGACGAAGACGAGGCGCAGGCCCTCGGTGGATGGCGTGACGTGTGCCAGGAGTATGCGCTCCAAGGCCGTTGGGTTCTTCACGCTCAGTTCTTCACGCTTCTCCTCCCAGTACCCTCTTGGGTCGGGTATGTGGTCTTTGTCGTAGATGGAGAGCCCGCTGGGTATGGCGTCGGCGTTGAGGCGTCGGCCGTTGCTGAACGTGGCGTGGAAGGTAAGGATGGGCAACCGGCTCTTCAGCTGTGTCTTCATCGTGTCGTAGTCTTCGGGGCAAATCTCGCCCCGGCGCTTGCGCTCCAGCGCATCTTCCAGCTGTGCGCATACGTCCTTCACCAGCACGCTCTGCGTGGCCTGGTGGAAAAGCTGGGGGGTGCACGGTTGCACCGCCCTGCTTCTTACGCTTTGTGATATTCCAAACATAGTGGTTGTTGTGTGTGTTTTGTTGTTGTTAAGGGATTTTTTTAGGAGTTAAAGGAGTTTTTTGAAGTTAAGGAGTTAAGGGACATCAGCTTTTTGTGGTCGGGAGAGGGTAACTGTAGGAGGTACAGCTTTTGCAATTGGATTCTTCCCTCTTCACTTTTCACTTTTCACTCTTAGTTATTACTAATT
>CAVFEZ010000141.1:0-2588 GCA_963621665.1 Akkermansia muciniphila
CGCGCCGACGATGCTCTTCACGGAGCCGCCGGTGAGGTTGAACTTAGGAGGGTAGTTGTAATTGGAAAGGGTATGGCTGCCGCTAGTGACTGAGATGCCTTTGGCAAGGGTGGCCCCGCTGTTGACGACGATGCCGTAGTAGTTGCTGGAGCCGTCCACCTTGATGGCGAGGCCGCTGCCCGAAGTGAGCTTGACGCCCTCGCGGAGGGTCACAACGGTGTAGTCAGCCTTGTCAGCCTCCGCTCCCGTGAGAGTGAGGACGTTGCCCGTGCCGTTGGCAGTGATGGTGGCGTCGACAGCGTTGGTCTCGCTGTTGTAGCTGCTGTTCTCAATCGTCACGTCCGCGTTCTGGATATTGAAGACGCTGGCGTTGCTCTTGGTAGTGTAGTTGCAGCCGTTGAGGTCGATGGTGAGCACCTTCGGAGTGGCCACCTGCTCTTCCACGGTTCCCGTGAGGGAGACTGCGGCGGTGACGTCGGAGATGGCCTTCGTCAGGATGATCTTGGTGACGGCGGCTTCCTTCACGGCGTTCTTGAAGTTGCCCAAAGCGCTTACATAGGCCTCGGTGACCGTGCTTTCGGCGTCCTTGTAGTTGACCACCTCAGGAAGGGTCGCTTTCGCTCCTACGGTGAAATCCTTCACCGCCTGCTCCGTCGTGTTGCTGACGCTGAGGATGTTGACGGTGGCGGTAGTCTGCTTGGATGGAATCGTCGCTACGTAGTTGACGGCGAGCTTGCCGCTGTTCTCGATTGAGGAGATGGCGCTCGCGTCGGCCATCTTGGTGACGGTCATCTCGCCCTCGTTCTCAATCCTGCCGGTGTAGGCGACGGTGCCGTCGAGGACGACCGTGCCCTTGTTGACGATGATCGCCTTCTCATTCTCTCCATCCGTGATGGCGTTGAGCTTGCTGCCGCTGGCGCCCTTGAGGGTGACCTCCGCGCCGCTCGCGATCTCAATTACGGCGGCGACCTCCTTGGCGTTGAAGTCGATGGTGAGGTTCTTTGCGACCTTCACCGTGTCGGCGCTGGTGTAGTTGGAGGTGAGGGTGAGGGTTCCGTCCGCTTCGGCGGCATCAATCTTGCTCTGAAGGCTCGCGATGTCGAAGTAGTTCTCCACTCCACTGAAATTGCCATGCACAGTCTCGCTCTCCCACTCCACCTTGACGTTCGAGGCGGTAAGCTTATTGTTTGCGTTGGCTACGACGTTGCCGGTCTTCTTGACAAGGACGTCGGTGGCGATGGAGCCCGTAATATTATTCACGGTACCCGCGATCTCGACGCTCGCGCACTTGGTGAGGTTGAGGGTGCTGACGTAGCCGTTGCCGCTGTTTTTGTTATACTCCCCGAGCTTGAAGGTGGAGTTCTCGTCGTTCATCACGACCTTGGCCGCGTCATTGGTCATGTTGCCGTAGACCTCGAGGCTTCCCGCATTCACGGTGAGATTGCCGGTGACCTCCACGCCCTTGTTCACCACGAGGGTGGTCGCGCTGGTCTCGGCGGTGATGGCGCCGTAGGTGCCGCTCATGAGCTCGACGTGGCTGTCCTCAAGGTCGATGATGAGGTTGGAGATGGATTTGCCGTCGGCGTAGATGTAGACGCTGTCCGGCTTCTCGCCGCCGAGAAGGTTGTTGTAGCCGAGGGTGATGGCGTTGTTCTGGTTGGCGTTGAAGAAGACGTTCACGTCCGCGCTCGTGGAAGGCAGGGCCACGGTCTGCGCGGCCTCGTAGGTCTCGTCCACGACTACCGTGGCGGAAGCCTTGGTCTCGCCCTTGCCGCTGGCGCTGTCAATCGTGAGTGCCGCCATCTTGAGGAAGGTAGCGCGCCCGATCTCCTTCGGAGAGGAGCCCTTCACCTTCACGTCCACGTCAGGGTTCTCCGCGTCGTCACCGGAGATGAACTCCACGTTGAAGACGTAAGTTCCTACAGGCACAGGGACATAGAAGGCCATGGTCCCGTCGGAAGGCACCTGGTCCTTCGTGAAGCTGATGGTGACCTTGTTCTCGGCTTCCGCCGCGGAGGTGCTTACCTGCCCGTCAGCGTAGGTGAACTCTCCGGAGATCTTCTGGTAGTCCCCGCCCTTCTTGTCGAGAGCCCAGAAGACGAGGGAGCCGCCCGCGGTAGCGGGAACGTTGTTCACCGTGACCTTCACGAGGCCGCCCAGGTGCTTGAAGTTCAGGACATCCCCGGCGTTCTCGAACTCGGCGAGCATAGGGATGTTGGTCTGGTTCTTGACCCACTTGTAGCTTGAAGGGTAGGTGAGGGTCAGGTCGCTGCCATCAAGCTTCGGGATGTTCGTCTCGTCCTCGAAGTAAGGGTAGAAGGCGTAGCCGGCCTTGTCGTGCACCAGACCGGCGGAGAATTTGGCGGAAGCGCCGTCGATGCTGCCGGCGGTGTACTCGTTCCACGCCCCCTTGCCGTCGTAGATGGCGATGGCGTCGCCCGACATCCAGGCGAATTCGCCCTTGTCGGTGATGGAAGCCTTGGTCTCGTCAGCAGGGGCCTCACGTGTGGCCCTCACGACGTCGACACCCGCTTCGCTGATTTCCTGCAGCTCTTTCTGGCAGGAGGTCAGCGCCGCCACGAGGACGG
>CAVFEZ010000142.1:0-2395 GCA_963621665.1 Akkermansia muciniphila
AGGTCGCCGCCGTGGGCGGTGTCGGCGCAGGCCGTATCACCGCAGACGCAGTGGGCGTGTTTTCCAAGCTTCAAGCCGCCTTTGCCGTCTGGTATAAGGTCGTAATTCGTATCGTCGCTGAAAAAGCCCGTGGTATCGGTCGTGCCGGTCACGACGGTTGGATAGCTTGCAGGGTTCGCTGCCGTAATGCCGATTCTCGCCGTGGCGGCAAGAGACTTCCCGCTCTCGACCGTGGCGGTCTTTCCATTGGGGAGGTAGACGTTGCTTGTCGTGCCGCCGGTGATCACGCCGTTCTCTAATGTGCCGCCACTGACATTGCCGGTGATATTCACATCGCCGGAGACAATGAACGTGCCAATGCCCCACACGCCATAGCCGCGTTGTTCGCCAGAGTTATTCGTAATGCTGCCGCCGGTCATGGTGAAGGTGCCACCGTTAGTCACGCCAAAGCAGCTGTTTCCGGAAGAGTTCCCCGTAATGCTGCCGCCGTTCATGGTGAATGTGCCGCTGTTGCCTACGCAGTAGATAATGCCTCTACTATAAAACGCTTTGTTAAGGCAATCCGTAATGCTGCCGCCGTTCATGGTGAACTTACCTTCATTCTTCACGCCAAAGATCTCGTTGTGGTTTCCTTTTGTTGTTATACGGCCGCCATTCATGGTGAATATGTCTGTATTATAAACGCCGCTGTTGTGAAGCCCGGCGCTGTTATTTTCAATACTGCCGCCGTTCATGGTGAATGTGCCGTTGTTAAACACGCCGCAATCTGTGTGAGATTGTCTGTCGGAGGGACTCGTAATGCTGCCATTCCAGAGGGTCAGGGTGCCATCGTTGCCTACGCCAATATTCACATAGATGATTTTGCCGACCGTTGCACGGCAGTCGGTGATAACAAGGCTCGCGCCGGTGTTGACCCAGATAACAGCTTTGTAGTTCGCGCCGGTGACGGTTTTGCCGTTGAGACAGAGGTTGACACCGTTAATTTCGCATCTCCATGTGTCGCTGAGGGTCACGTCGTTCTTGAGGAAGTAGTTGCCCTCTACGGTAATTTCGCTGAGACTGGAAATGCCCTTCCATGGGAGGTCGCCGCCGTGGGCGGTGTCGGCGCAGGCCGTATCACCGCAGACGCAGTGGGTGTGGTCGGTCGTCAGCTTCAAGCCGCCGCTGCCGTTCGATACAAGGCTATAGTCCGTGTTGTCGCTGTAAAAGACCCTGACGCTCGTCGTGCCGCGCACGACGGTGAGGCTGTCTGCGGGGTTCTGCGCCGTAATGCCTACTTTTGCGGTGTCGGCAAGGGGTTTGCCCTCCTCGACCGTGATGGTAGTTTCATTGCGGAGACAGACATTGCCCTCTGAATTGCCGGTGATGTTCACATCGCCGGAGACAGTGAACGTGCCGGAATTAATCACACCGTTCTTTTCGTTATCCGTAATACTTCCGCCGGACATGGTGAATGTGCCGTAATTCCACACACCGTTCTCGTCGTTATCCGTAATACTTCCGCCGGACATGGTGAATGTGCTGCTTTTGCCTACGGCTACGGCGCCGTTACGTGCGTGGTTGTTTTCAATGCTACCGCCGTTCATGGTGAACGTTCCACCAGTTTCAATATGTACGACGCCGCCGCCACCTGGTATGTTGTTTTCAATGCTTCCGCCGTTCATGGTGAAGGTGCCGCTGCTGCCTACGCCGCCGCCGCCGTCATATGATCCGTTGTTTTCAATGCTGCCGCCGTTCATGGTGAACGTGCCTTCGTTACGCACGCCGCCGCCATTTTTATTCCAGTTATCTACAATGCTGCCGCCGTTCATGGTGAACGTGCCTTCGTTATGCACGCCGCCGCCATTTTTATTCCAGTTATCTACAATGCTGCCGCCACTACCTGGGGAGTCGTAATTTTTTTCAATGCTACCGTTATAGAGGGTCAGTGTGCCATGATTTATTACACCGGCACCCGCAGCGTCGGTGCCGTGGGTGATTTTGCCGACCGTCTCGCGGCAGTCGGTAATAGCGAGTCTCGCGCCGCTGTTGACCCCGATAACAGCTTTGTCGTCCGTGCCGGTGACGGTTTTTCCGTTGAGACAGAGATAGAGCGTGTTGCCGCTGCTTATCTCAAAGGTGGTCGTGAGAGTGACACTGTCCGTCAGGTACACATGGGCGGTGTGGGTGGTGCTGTCATATTCGATTGCGTCCGTGCCGTTCCACGCCGTCCATGTGACGGCAGTGTGTGCGGTATGGTCGCCGACGCTGTTTTCGCCGCCGCAGATGCAGTGGGTGTGGTCGTCCTCGGCAAAGGCGATGGTCGGCATAAATCCGAGCACCATGCACAGTGCGAGCAGGATGCTGAGTATTCGTTTTTTCATTGTGTTCCCTCCGTTCCGCTGTCGGACGACAG
>CAVFEZ010000143.1:0-2350 GCA_963621665.1 Akkermansia muciniphila
CTAATCCATTAAAACGAATGAAATGACTATGGGAAAAATCAAGGCATGGTGGCGGTAAATTAAAAAATATCAGTCGGAGGCCGGCACGCGGTGCGTAACTTTGCGGCATGAGCAAACAGAACGTGACGATAACGGTGGGCAGGACGGCAGTCTGGACGGAGGTGGACAAGCACACCTCGTATGCCGGAGCGAAAGCCGGCGCTTCCCTCTACGACAGGGTGAGGGCGAAGAGCGGCGACATGGCGACGCTGGAACGCTGGTGGACGGACGCCTGCGGAATGGTGGCGACACTGCTTGTGCCGTACGCCACAGGCATAGGCTTCCCCACGGACGGATTCTCGGTGGTGCTGTCGCTGCCGTCGAACTGGAACAGTGCGCAGAAGACGGTGCTGACGGACGCGGTGAAGGACATCATCTGCGACTACATCCTGAAGCAGTGGTACGAACTGCTGGGCATCGACGCCCAGGCGAAGACCGCCGCGGAGAAGATGACGGCAGGAGCGGCGAAAGTCGCCGCGGCGCTCTACGACAGGGTGCGCCCCACACGCCCCACATACAACCTCGGTCACATCGGGGAGAAGTTTCCCGGATAAAAAAGCACGGCAATGGCAGTACACGACGAAAAGGACAGGGTGCTCATACTCGAGCTCAAGCGCAAGGAGCTGGCGTATGACATACAGAACCTCGGCTACATCATCCGCGATTCGATGAAGAGGGAATCGCCGGAGGAGGGCAGGAACATCTCGGACATCATGGAGGACGGCAACGCCGACCGCATACAGAGGATACTCGACCTGGCATACGCCGAGGTGATGAGGGTGCTGTCGCCGTACGTCGACCACCGTGTGGAGGCGGACGCATACGGCAACGACATACTGAACGAGCCGACGAGCTACTATGTGTTCGTGACGCTGAAGCACACGATGCCCGGCACTACGGAAAACCTTCTGCGCGTCTACGTCCACGAGTTCATGGTGGCTTTCACCATGGCGGACTGGCTCGCAGTGGTAGCCCCCGGGCAGGCGGCCGTATGGGCAGGCAAGGCGCAGGGTCTGGAGGAGAGCATAAGGGGATGCATGTCGGCACGGAAGACGATAACTCAGATAAAGCCGTCACCATGGCGGTAAGGGACAGATGTCCATGTTTCAATCATTAATTTCGCTTGGAGGGCGCACCGCAGAAGGGTGCGTCCTCTTTTGCTACAAAAAAAGGACAAAGACATGAGAAAGGAAAACGACACGGACAGCGTCCGTATTGACGACACGGAGGAGTTCATAGCGAAGATGAACGCCAAGGCGCGGATACTGGCGGAGTTCCGCCGGCGCAAGGCGGAGGAGGCGAAGCTGCCGAAGCCGCGCAAGAGGCGGTGGACGGAGGAGACGCTCCAGGAAAAGTGCGTGGAGTGGTTCGACCGCAACTACCCCGACCTCATCCCCCTGCTGCACCACTCCCCGAACGAGGGGAAGCGGAGCATCGTGGAGGGTGCGCACCTGAAGGCTTCGGGCATGAGGACGGGCTTCCCGGACCTGGTGCTGCTGATGCCGTCGGGCGGATGGGCGTGGCTGGCAATGGAGTTCAAGGGCAAGGGCGGACGGCTCACGGAGGCGCAGAAGAGATACGCCGAGTACCTGCCGAAGCACGGCGTGCTGCACAGGGTGATATGGACGTTCGAGGAGTTCGTGAACCTCGTCAGGGGATACACGGCGGAAAAATTGAAAGATTGAAAAATTGAACTGTTGAAAGATTGAGAAATGGAAAGACGGGAACTGGAAGCGCTGCGTGACCTCAGGATAGGTGGCGTGGCGGAGGTCGGCGGACGGCGGCTGCAGTGCCGCAAGGCGGCATCCGGCGGCGACCCCTGCGGAGGGTGCGCCCTCAGGGATGCGGACATGGCAATGGACGGATACCCCGAGCAGTGCGCAGGGCTACGGTTCTGCCTGTCGGGGCGGCGCAGGGACAGGACGTCGGTGAACTACATTGAACTGAAAGGATGACAAACCACACCAACAGCCAATGCGCGGCGTGCGCAAACGCCCACAACGGCATCAACGGACGCTACTGCCGGAAACTCGGCAGGTATGTGGAGCACTCCGGTGCGCCACGGTGCAGCGAGAAAAACGGAAACAACAACGGAAAAAGGAATATTGAGACATGAACAGAGAACAACAAGCAAAGAAACTGGTGACACCCCCCATAGACCGCCTTTCGCCCATGTGGTGGAACGCTCTCCGTGGAGGCAAGGACGAGAGAATCAACAAGGCATTGAGAATGTGGGACAAGAAGAAATTATGACAGAAGAGTTATGGAAATCAAGAAAGAAAACATCGTGAACGCCTATGCAAAGGGCGAT
>CAVFEZ010000144.1:0-2248 GCA_963621665.1 Akkermansia muciniphila
CCGTCCTCGTGGCGGCGCTGACCTCCTGCCAGAAAGAGCTGCAGGAAATCAGCGAGACCGGTGCTGATGTCGTGAGGGCCACGCGTGAGGCCCTTACCGATGACACCAAGGCCTCCATCAGCGACGACGGCGCCTTCGCATGGACTGCGAAGGATGCCATCGCGATCTACGACGGCGAATCGTCGTGGAACACGTACACCACCGCCAAGGGCGGCAGCTCCAGCGCCACCTTCTCCGGTCTGACGCACAACAAGGCCGACTACGCCGTGTACCCTGCCGCTCTCAAACCGGCCGTTACCGACGGAGCGGTGAGCGTCACCCTCCCTTCGGAGTACGACTGGGTCGCTGACCAGACCAACGTCCCTATGCTCGCGACCTTCGAGAACGCCGAAGACGGAATCAACTTCAAGCACCTCGGCGGTCTTGTGAAGTTCACCTTCAAGAACGTCCCTGCCGCTGACGGCTCCCTTGTCTTCTGGGCCACCGACAGCGATGGGAACTACAAGAAAATCTCAGGAAGCTTCACCGTCGCTGACGGGCAGATCAGCACCTCCGCGGCGGAAGCCGAGGACAAGGTCACCGTCAGCTTCGAGAAGGCCGACGTTCCGGAAGACGGCACCATGGCCTTCTACATCCCTGTGCCTGTCGGAGAGTACGTCTTCAACGTCGAGTTCATCTCCGGCGAGGATGTGGACCTGACCATCAAGGGCTCGTCCGTGAAGACCATCGCGCGCAAGACCTTCAAGAGGATCAGCGCCTTCGAGCTTGACATCGTGGATGCCGGCGGCGAGAGCAAGGCGGCCGCCACGGTGACGGTGGACAAGACTTTGGATGGTAGCGAAGTCGTTTACCTCCCGGCCACGGGCGCTGACGTGAACGTCTACTTCACCGCTGCACAGAGCAACGCCATCACCCTCACCTACAACAACCTCCAGGAGAGCGACAAGCCGGGCAGCGTCTATGTCTACGCTGCGAACGGCGATGAGCCGCTTGCCATCTCCAACCTCACCATCAATCTTGGCGACAGCCACGTGGAGCTTCTGAGCGGCACCTACACGACCCTCAATGCCACCACGAGCGAGACCACTCTGGTCGTAGGAGCCGGAGCCTCCGTGGGCACCCTCACCGCCACTGCGGGCGGAGTGACCGTGGAGGGTAGCGTCACCACCAGTCTCACCAGCGCTGCGAGCAGCGCCGTCACCGTCGCCAAGGGCGCAAGCGTGGCTTCGCTCACCCTTGCCGGAAGCGAAACCCTTACTGTTGCGGGTACGGTCGCCACTCTCTCCGGCACCGCTCCTGCGAGCGTCCGCGTCAAGACCACGGGAAATGTAGGTGCTAACAGCGTCACCTCCTTCACAGGCGCAGACGCTAAGGGTAAAGTAACAGTCGAGAAGCAGAGCGACGAGGTGAAGGGTTCCTTCCCTGGCACTGCCGGAACCGACTACACCATCATCAACACCACCGGTCTTCAGAGCGGCGTTGATGCCACGGCCGCCGACGGCACCCTTACTCTCTCCTCCAACTACGAATGCGCTGACACGGTATATGTGAGCAAGAACCTCACCATCAACTTCGGCAGCTACAGCGTCGGCGGAGTCATCAAGGTCGCGAGCGGAGCCAAGCTCACCCTCAAGGGAAGCGCCGGTACTCTGTACAGCAACGGGAATGACATCATCGTCAACGGCGGCGAGCTCGCTCTTGAGAGCGGCGTCACCTACAACGGCACCGTAGTCAACAACGCCGGCTCCGAGCTGACGGTAAGCGACGGGGTCCTTCTTGCGAAGGTCACCAACATCGACGCCGACAAGAAGGCGACCCACGAGGCCTACGTCAACGGCTTTGACGCCTTCAAGGCCGCCGCCGCTGACACCGCCATCACCAGGATCACCATGACGCAGGCCATCAGCAGCGCCAACGCCGCGGTCGACCTCCAGGGAACCGAGGATGCGAACGGAGCCACCCCGAAGGTGCTCACCATCGACCTCAGGGGCAAGGACTACAGCACCGGCACCAACGACGCCTTCACTATCCAGAACGCCAACGTTGAGATCATCAACAGCTCGAACACGGAGGCGAGTCCAAACGCCGCCACCATCTCTGCGGGAAGCGCCAACGCTGTCCTCAATCTCACGGGCGCGTCCGCAACCCAGACCGACGACTACACCGTTGTGACGCTCGGCGAGGGCGTGAAGTTCGCGGATGGCACAGCCATCAAAGTTGACAGTAAGGACAACTACGGCATCTCCGT
>CAVFEZ010000145.1:0-2235 GCA_963621665.1 Akkermansia muciniphila
CAGGGTGTCGCTTCGCTTGCCCTGGGCTATAAGCTTGCTGGGCTTTCAGCCCGTTCCTTGCGCTTTAATATTTGCCCATTTGCACATTGCCTAGAGCGTAGGTTCTACAGGGCGAATGGTTCCATCGGCGTTGAACTCGAGTTTGTCTATGCACACTTCGCGGTTGTAGCCGGCTGCTCCGTTGGCCATCTTCACGGCGTTGGGCCGGTGGAAGCGGTGGTAGACGATGCGCCACTCGTCAGTGCCTTCGAGCTGGACGACGGAGTTGTGGCCCGTGCCGTAGATGCCTTTGTCGGGGCGCTGACTGAGGATGCAGTTGTTGGCGGGCACGGTGATGGGGCCGAGGGGCGAAGTGGAGGTGCCGTAGCACACGCGGTAGTTGGGGTCGCGCGTGTCGTTTTCAGACCAAAGGAAGTAGTACGTGCCCTTACGGTAGAACACGTAGGTGCCTTCGTTGTAGGAGCGGCAGGGGGTGAGGATGCGCACGCTGTCGGCATCGTAGGACGCCATGTCGTCGTGGAGTTCCACACCGGCCATGTAGCCATTGCCCCAGTAGAGATAGTACTTGCCGGTCTGCGGGTCGCGGAACACGTCGGGGTCAATTTCCTGTCCCCACGACTGTCCCTTGGGGTGACCTTTGACGAGGGGTTTGCCCAGCGGGTCGCGGAAGGGGCCTTCGGGGCGGTCGGAAACGGCCACGCCGATTTGTTTGTCGGCCGAGTAGTAGTAGTAATACTTATAGTCCGTGCGGGCTTTCTTTCCTTTGCCTTTGGTGTAGGCGCGCTCTACGATGCAGGGCGCCCAGGCGTAGTCGTTGGCCCACGAGAGGTCGGTGCGGAAGTTAAGAATGGTGCCTTCGTCGCGCCAGTCCTTGAGGTCGGCACTGGAGAAGGTCTTGAAGAAGTAGCCGCTCCATCCGTCGAAGCCGTCGGAGGTGGGATAGATGTAGTAGCGGTTGGTCTTGTGGGAGTACATCACTTCGGGGTCGGCATAGTAGCCGCGGAGAGCGGGGTTGTCCTTATTGTCGAAGGGTACGTAGTCGCGGTCCACGCCTTCGGTGGTCATCTCCACGCGTTCCATGGTGCCGTCCTTGCGGTAGTGGAGGTAGTCGGCACACACGCTGCGGCTGTAGCTGCCGCCTTCGCGTTCGAGCGCACCGTTGTGGTAGAAGAGTATCCACTGTCCGCGAAACTCGGTGATGGCGGGGTGTATGGTGTTGCTGTTGCCGGCGGTTTCGGTGAGGAGTCCTTTGTATTCGTAGGGTCCGTCGGGCTTGTCGGACATGGCGTAGGCGAGTTTTTCGGGAAATCCGGTGGCGTAGGTGAGGTAGTACTTGCCGCCGCGCTTGTGAACCCAAGGGGCTTCTTCATATTTTCCTCCGGGTATGTCGATGCGCTTTATCTCGCCTTCGGTTTCTATCATGTTTTCCTTGAGCTTCACGCAGTAGCAGAAGCCGTTGCCCCAGTAGAGCCAGGCTTGGCCGTCGTCGTCGATAAACACGGCAGGGTCTATGCACACCCACGAATGGGTGGCGCCCTTGCAGTCGGCGGGGGTGACGAGGGCATGACCGAGGGCGTCGTGGAAGGGACCTTCGGGACGGTCGGAAACGGCCACACCGATGCCGCAGCAGTTGGTACTAATGTAGAAGTAGTACTTGCCGTTGCGCTCTATGGTCTGTGCGGCATAGGCTGCTCCGTTGCGGTCCCACTTGAAGTCTTCGATGCGGAGGGGGGTGGGATATTCGGTCCAGTGGGTGAGGTCGGTGGTGGAGTAGACTTTCCAGTCTTTGAGTTTGTAGCCTTTCTGGTTACCGGCAAAGTCGTGGCCGGTATAGAGCCAAAGGGTGTCGCCCTTGACCATGGTGGCAGGGTCGCAGGTGTATTCGTGTGTGATGATGGGATTGCCGTTGGACTGGAAATGGCGAACGCTGTCGGCCTCTTCCGCGCTCTGTGCGCAGAGCGAGAGAGGGAGTGCAAGACCAAGTGCACCGGCAAGGAGAAACGAGGTAAGGGGTTTCCGTGTTGTCATGGCGAGAGGGGGTTGGGGCTGATGTCTTTTACTTACGGGGGTGGTGTTTTACATAAAACGTCAGTGCTTGTTTGCTTGTTTTACTTTGCAAAAGTAAGAATAAACTGAATGAGTCAAAACAACAAATTCGGCATTTGGGGGTAAATTTAGGTCATAAACGGGATTTGTGGCCGATAAACAGGGGATTCCACGCGCGCACGCGTATAC
>CAVFEZ010000146.1:0-2163 GCA_963621665.1 Akkermansia muciniphila
ATGTGCTCTATCTTGGACACTATGTAGTTGTAGAACACCTGGAGCACCAGGGCCACGATGATGCCGAAGATGGTGGTTATCAGAGCCACCTTCATGCCGGCCGCCACGATGGTGGGACTGATGTCGCCGGCGGTGCGTATCTGCTCGAAGGCCATCACCATGCCTATCACCGTGCCGAGAAATCCGAGCGACGGCGCCATGGTGATGAAGAGCGTTATCCACGAGCAGCCGCGCTCAAGGTTGGCCGACTGCACCGACCCGTACGCCACTATCGAACGCTCTATGTTGTCCATGCTCTCGCCCATGCGCTCCAGTCCCTGGTAGCATATCGAGGCCACGGGGCCGCGCGTCTCGCGGCACAGCTGCTTGGCGCCGTCGATGTCGTCGGCCTCAACGCGCGCCGATATGTCGGCCATGAACTTCTTGGCGTTTATCTCCGACAGCGTCAGGTATATTATGCGCTCTATGCAGAACGCCAGTCCTATCACGAGGGCCAGGGCCACGAGCGACATGAACCCGGCGTTGCCCTCGATGAACTTCGTCTTCAGTTCTTTGTGAAAGCCTGCCCCACCCTCGCCTATCAGTGCGTCGTCGGCCTCGGGCGTGGCTCCGTCGGCCGTGTCGAGCATCGTGTCGTCAACGCTGTCGGTGGCGGCGGCCTGTGCCGCCGAGCTGTCCTTGGTCACTGTTTCGGTTGAGTCTGTCTTTGTGGTTTGCTGTGCGTTGGCCGCTGTTCCGCACGCTATCATCGCGGCTATCGCCAACAGCGCAATCTGTCTTCTCATATACAAAAAATAGAAAGAATTCTTTGTTCCGCGTCGCCCTTCGCCCTTTGCACATTGCCACAAAGGCGCGACGGTCGCGCTTGTTTTTGCTGCAAAGTTATCAATATTAGGCTACACACTGCCTCTGCGCGCACAACATTTATGAAACATTAAATAATCAAGGCTGTCCTGTTTTGATGTGGCTCATGTGTAGTGGGTGCGGTGTCCCACCGCACGCCAAGCGCAGTGCGCAGTTGCGGGTGTGTCAAAACGCCAAGACCGAAAGACATAAGCTCGTTGTGTGCCACGTACAGGCGTACGACGAGTTTTTGTCTTTGCACAGTCAAAAATGCCTATTGACCCCGAAAAGAGCTGAAATTGGGGTGTCGAGGGTAAAAATGCCCGCAAAAAACAGTCAAAAGCGTCCCTTATGCGCTTTTGGCTATCATTTTCTTTAAATTGAAGGCAATGGCAAAGAAGGCAAAGTCCATGTTGACCTTGTCTTTGTCGAAATGGCGGAAGCGGCGGTAAGCCATGTTGTATTTCATTTGCCCGAAAACGGCCTCCGGCTCGATGCATCTCCTCCCTCGCAGCTTTATGCCTTTCTCCGAAGTGAGCAGTTCGCTCGCCTTTCTTTTGTATGCCTCCAGCCTGTGGTTCCTGTCTATCTCGCGCTTGTCGCCGTTGGCATTGAAGCACAGGCAGCGCAGGGGGCATCCCCTGCAGTTCTGAGCCGTGTATGTAGTCTTCTCCGAGACATATCCGCTTGCGCTTTCCTTGTGGCTGGTGCCCGTGCGGGTCATGTGCTGTCCCATTGGGCACACGCAGTAGTCATGCTCTTTGTTGTAGTAGAAGTTTTCCGACCTGAATGGGTCTGGCGTGTATTGTGGGCGGTGCTCCATGTGGAACCGGTTGTACTTCACATAGGCGTCGGCGCCGTTGTCTTCCATAAACTTGTAGTTCTCCTCCGAGCCGTAGCCCGAGTCGGCAACCTCCGTTGACGCGAACCTGCCGTATTTTTCGCGGAACGACTCCATGAAAGGGATGTAGGTGAGCGTGTCATTGGGATTGGGGAAGAGGGCGAAGTTTGTGATGAACTGGTTTTCTGTGGCTATCTGCAGGTTGTAGCCGGGCTTTGTCTGTCCGTTGTTCATCGCGTCCTCCTTCATGCGCATGAACGTGGCGTCGTTGTCCGTCTTTGAGTAGGAGTTGCGGTCGCCAAGCTTTTCAAGGTGCATGTCGTACTCTGCGAGCTTGTTTCTGCTTTCGTCAAGTTTCTTGGCCAGCCTGCCCATCTTGCGCTGCTTCTCGCCTGCCTTGCCTTTTGTCGCCTTCTCCTTGGCAAGCGCCGCGCCGAGCTCCGACGATATCTCTGCCAGCTGCGATGCGGTGATTGGCG
>CAVFEZ010000147.1:0-2151 GCA_963621665.1 Akkermansia muciniphila
CTGTCGTCCGACAGCGGAACGGAGGGAACACAATGAAAAAACGAATACTCAGCATCCTGCTCGCACTGTGCATGGTGCTCGGATTTATGCCGACCATCGCCTTTGCCGAGGACGACCACACCCACTGCATCTGCGGCGGCGAAAACAGCGTCGGCGACCATACCGCGCACACTGCCGTCACATGGACGGGCATTTCCAGTCTCAGCGAAATTACCGCAGAGGGCAACTACTACCTCACGGACGACGTGACGCTTGACGGCTATTGGGAGTGTATAAGGAAAGTCAACCTCTGTTTGAACGGACATAATATCGTCCGAACGAAGAGTACAGAAGGAAATGTTATCTACGTTAACGGCGGTGACCTTACCATCACCGACTGTCGTGAAACGGTCGGCAAGATCACCCACGCTGCGGGTGCGGCCGGCAGCGGTGTCACAAACAGCGGCACATTCACGCTCTGGAACGGCAGCATCACCGGCAACAACACCGAGAGCAGCGGCGGCGGTGTGTATAACAATGGCGGCCGCACGTTCAACATGTACGGCGGCTCCATCACAAAGAACACCGCCCAGACGAGCGACGGCGGCGGCGTGCTGAATAGCGGCACGTTCAACATGTACGGCGGCAGCATCACGGGCAACGCCGCCGCATACAACGGCGGCGGCGTGTATAACTGCGGCACGTTCACCGTGTCCGGCAGGGTCAACATCAGCGGCAACACCAAGGGCGAAGAAGCAGATAGCAATGTTTATCTGGAAGAGGGCAGAACGATCACGGTCGAGAGTGGCAAGCAATTGAGCACGGATGCCAACATCGGCATCACCGGCAATCTCGGCCAGACTGTCGTCACCGGCTCGACCGACACCGGCGTGTTCACCAGCGACAGCGATGGCCATGAGCTTGTGGCGGGCAACGGCAACCTCAAATGGGTGGAGTTGCATAAGCACTGCGTCTGCGGCAAGAAGGCCTGCACCGACAGCGCCCACAGCGGGGATATTGAATGGACGGGCATTACTGCCCTCAGCGAGATCACCGAGACGGGCAATTATTACCTCAAGAACGACGTGAACCTCAGCGACTACTGGGATTGCAATTTTGACGGCGTCAACCTTTGTCTCAACGGCAAAACGATTACCAGTACAAATCTTGGATATGCTATCCGCATCTTCGCCGGTGAGAGCCTCACCATCACCGACTGTCGTGAAACGGTCGGCAAGATTACTCACAACGAGCGTGACGGCAGCGGTATCGGCAATATCGGGACACTCACTCTTTGGAACGGTAGCATCACCGACAATGTATACGGCGGTGGCGTATACAACGAAGGCATGTTCACAATGAACGGTGGCATCATTGAAAACAACAGCGCCATGTTTGACGGCGGCGGCGTGAACAATTTAGGAACATTCACCATGAACGGCGGCAGCATCAGAGAAAACGAGAGCGTAGCCGGGGGCGGCGTGTTTAACAATGGTATGTTCAATATGTACGGCGGCACGATCAGCGGCAACCAGGTGGAAGACGGCGGCGGCGTATACAACGAAGGCACGTTCACCATGACCAGCGGCAGCATTTCTGGTAACAAAGGAATTATGAAAGGCGGCGGCGTGTTTAACGACGGCACGTTCACCATGAATGGCGGCAGCATTTCGGGTAACAGAGGAATTATGGAAGGCGGCGGCGTGTTTAACGACGGCACGTTCATTGTCTCCGGTGATGTGAACATCAGCGGCAATGTCAGGGGCGGCACATTAAAGAACGGTGTAATCACCGGCGGCACGACAAACAACGTCTACCTCGCCAATGGAAAGACCGTCACGGTCGAGAGCGGCAAGCCCCTTGCCGCCACGGCGAAAATCGGCATTACGGCAGCGAACCCTGCAAGCTATCCCACCGTCGTGACCGGCACGACCGACACCACCGTCTTTTTCAGCGACGACATGGACTATATGCCGGCGGACAACGGCTCGAACGGCTTGATGCTGACAGAAGTCATTACCGTCAGCGGCGTGAAGCTGCTGAATGAAACCGGCGGCACGGAAATGACAGACGGCAAAATCTATGATGGCAAAGCCGTGGCATATGACGCTTCCGGCGTGAGCTATACGCCGACGGTGTCGGGCGTTTCTCTGACCTACACATGGCAGGTGA
>CAVFEZ010000148.1:0-2141 GCA_963621665.1 Akkermansia muciniphila
GTGACCTTGACGTTGTAGCCGCCGTTGAGGTCGTCCTCCACCACGATGGTGACCGTGTACTCCTTGGAGTCGATGGTCACGCCCTCGGCGTCGGTAGCCTTCTCCTTCACCGTGAAGGTGTAGGTGCCGGGGCCGGGCAGCTCGATGCCGGAGAGGTCGACGGTGCCGTCGGCGTTGTTCTTGGCCTCGGCAACGATGTTGCCGTCCTTGTCAACAACGATGACGGTGAAGTCGCCCTCACCCAGGTCCTTACCGGAGACGTCCACCTTGGCGCTCACGTCGGCCTTAGGTGTACCGACCGGCGCGTACTTGTTCTTGAACTCGATGGCATCGGCAGGTTCAGACTTGGCGGAACCGTCGGTCTTGGTGATCTCGCGCTCGACCATAAGCTCGTGGGTGTCAGGGTTCTCGGTCACCTTGTAGGTCACGGTGTAGACGGTGCTGTCGTAGGTCATGCCGCCGCGCTTGCCGGGCTCCTGGCTCACCGTGTAGGTGTAGACGCCGGTCTTATCGAACGTCGGGGCGTCCAGCGAGAAGTTACCGTCCGCACCGGGCTTGACCTCAACCGTATTGCCATCCTTGTCGGTCACCTTGACGGTGAACTCGTCGGCGTCGGCGTCGCGTCCGCTCAGGGAAACGTTACCGGAGATGGCCTCACCCGAGACCGCAGCCGGCGTGAAGCTGTTGGTGAACGTCAGGCCGTCGATCGGGCTCACGGAGGACTCCTCAGAGACCTTGAGCACGCCGTCCTCGTCCACGACCTTCACGTTGATCGTGCACTCGTGCGCGTCATAGGTGATGGTCGCATCGTTGCCGGCCACCTCGGTAACCGTGTAACTGTACTCGCCCACGCGGTCGTAGGTGATGGCGCCAAACGTATACGCCGTGCCCACGTTGGAGACCGTGGTAGTTTCCGGCAGATACGAGGCAGCAGCGTCGTTGGCAGCCGCAATGGTAAAGCTGAATTCGCCGTCCTTCGCCGTGCGCGTGGTGCCTGCATCGGTGTTATTGAGCACCTTGGCACCGGCGACCGTGTAGGTCACGCTCTCGGGGTTGTAGGTCTTGGCAAAGTTGATGGAGTCAACCTTCGTCTTGGAGCCGCCCTCGCCTACCTCGTAGATGGTCTTCTTGGCATTCAGATTTCCCTGGCCAAGGTCTTCGACCTCATAGACGATCTCGTACACCTTGCCGGAGGACGAGATGCCGCCCGGCGTGCTGGTGGTGTCCTCGGTCACGGTGAACTTGTAGGTGCCTACCACCGGGAAGGTCAGCTGATTAAAGCCGAACGCCGCGTTCAGGCCGCCCTCGGTTGCGGGATCCGCGTTCTTGACCGTGGTGGTCGGGTACTCGGTATCGCAGCCAGCGGGCTTCTCGGTATTGGTAAGCGTGAAGCCAAACTGTTCGGCTGCAAGCGTGTAGGCGTTGCCCTCGGAGGGAGAGACGCTCATGGAGCCAGAAACCGTGTCGGTGGCAGCCGCAGCCTTGTAGACGTTCCTAAACGTAGGCGTAGTTTCGCCAGCATCGTCGTAGCTCATGGTGTAGTTCAGCTTGCCCATACCGTTATCGGTCACGGTGATGGTCACCTTGTGCTCGCTGCTGTCATGCGTAACGCCGTTGACCGTATTGCCGGCTCGCTCGTCTTTGAACGTATACGTGTACACGCCCGGTGTATCGAACGAGATGGCATCAAAGACCAGCTGCGCGCTGGATTTGCCAGCCTCGATATGAGGATCCACACTCAGCTGAACAACCGGGCCGTCCTCGTCCTCCAACAGCTGATGGCTGAACATATGGTGGCCCAGATCGTCCGCCGTGAAGGCGCGACCGCTCAGCTCGACCGTAGCGCTGATAGAGACCGGGTCGGTCGGCGTTGCGGCATAGCCGTTGGTAAAGCTCACGGAGGTCTTGGTGTCGCTCGATACGGAGCCGGTCGCCACACGGGTCTCCTCGTCGCCCACCTTGGTGGTGTAGGCGGCAACCTCGCCCTGCGTCACGGTGTAGGTGGCGTTGGCAGGCAGGCCGGAGAGCGTCTTGGACTCGTTGGCCTTCAGCTCAAAGGTGGCCTTGCCATCCACGAAGGTCAGACCGTCGAACTCGCCGTTCACCTTCGTGCCGTCCTCGTACTTGAGCTCGATCGTGTA
>CAVFEZ010000149.1:0-2057 GCA_963621665.1 Akkermansia muciniphila
CGGAAATCTTGAGCTTGAAGGCATCCGTATTGCCGCCATTGGTCTTGACGGTGATCACGCCGTCCGTGCCCATTTCATACGCCTCGCCGTTATTGTTGCTGGCGAGCTGTTCCCATGTCGCCGCTTCACCGGTCTTTGTGCCGGCTGCGACGCCCATGATGGTACGATTGGTGCCGTTGCTGACGTCAATCGTCTGGATGGCATCGAATTCCGTCCCGTCTTTGTTACGGCCAATGAGAATCTTGTCATTGTTATCGCCGCCGATGCGGACGAGTTTCGACTGATCGTAGAGCGCCGTATCGAGTTCGGTGAGGTTCGTGGCCACGTTGACGGTCTTGCCGTTCTGCGCGCTGATGTACTTTCCTTTGGTGGTCTGGCCGATGGCTTGATCCAATGCGGAGAGGTTTTTGCCCGTATTGAAATCCGCATCGATGTAGTTGCCGCTGACGTCTTTGCGCAGTTCATTGTACGCCACTTTGCCGGTGACGATCCCCTGATCATCAGCCAGGATATTCGCTTCCGTGATGCTAAAGGTCGCCAGTGTCGACTTGTCATTGGCTTTGAGCGTCATGTTGCCGTCTTTCATCCCGAGCTGGATCTTTTGGTCTGCCGCCAGGATTTGGCCGTATGCCGCCGCGTCATTTGTCCCTTCGCCGTAGGTCACGCCCGTGATCTTGCGGGTCGTGCCGTTGTTTCCTACATTGATGGTCGTGACTTTCTCATATTGCGTGCCGTTGCCGACGAGAATCTGTGTCTTATCGTCATCGGAGACTCTCACGATTCTCGAATTTTCATAGAGGGCTTGGTCGAGTTCCTGGAGGTTCTTGGCTACGTTGACGGTGGTACCATTCTGCGCGCTGATGTAGTTTCCTTTTGTCGCTACTTTGCCGATGGCTTTGTCCAAAGCGGTGAGATTTTCCGCCGTGTTGTATCCGTCGGTACCGCCTGTCTTAATGTAGCTGCCGTTCGCCGCCGGGCTGAGGTAGTCATACGCCGTGCCGCCGCTGATGAGGCCGGTATTGTTCTTTTCGATGACGCCGTCACCCGTCACGGTGATCTTCGCCAGGGTCGTCCCATCATTGGCTTTGATTTCACCGGAAGGATTGGCGGTATTGAGGACGATGTCATTGGTCGTCCCTTCGACGTAGTTCGCCGCGATCTGGCCCCAGGCCGCCGCTTCGTTCTTTGCAGAGCCGTAAGCGACATTGGTGAGACGCGAGAGGACATTGTCTCCATACGCTTTGATTTCGTATGTGACATTTCCGGAGGAATCTGTCTTGGCCTCCGCATAGTAATCGCCCGCTTGGTGACCGAAGGAAACGGTCGCTGTCTTGGTATTGGTCGCGGTGTCGGTCACCAGATCATCTTTCTGGAATTTCGTAGCGGCTTGGTAGCCGATGGCGGTGGAGTATCCTGCCCAGGTCTGTGCCGTATAGCCCATGGCCGTGGAGTAATCCGCCTTGTAGGAGCTTCCGAGCATGGTGCTGGCTGCCGCCATCGAATTGGCGCCGATGGCAAGGGTCCCTGCGCCGAGGGATTTACTGCCGATACCGAAGGCCGAGGAGAGGTCTGCCAGTGCTTGCGCTCCGTAGCCGACCGCTGTCCCGCCGTCGATGGAGGAATAGCTCTTGCTCGTCTGATCGTAGGAGTAGTAACCGGCGATCGCAGCGCCGCCGATGGCCACACTGTTGTTCCCGTAGGCGCGGCTGTTGTCGCCGATGGCCTGGGAGTTCTTCCCGCCGACATAGTTGTATCCGGTGATTTCCGTCTGATCTTCGTTGTAAACCGGAATCGCCAGGCCCGCCTGGGAGTAGAAGCCGAATGCCAGGGATTGGGCTCCGTTTGCATAGCTCTGGTGTCCCAGGGCTACGGCGCTTTCACCGGCAGCCCAGCTGTCCGCACCGAGGGCCATAGAGGCTTGGCCTTGTGCGCCGGCTTCGGAGCCGAGGGCGATGCTGTCTTTGGCTGTCGCATAGGAGTTCGAGCCGACGGAAACGGCATCGTTCCCGGTCGTTTGCGCTCCGTAGCCAAGAGCCGTGGATCCGTTTCCGGTCGCG
>CAVFEZ010000150.1:0-2020 GCA_963621665.1 Akkermansia muciniphila
GCGCCAGGTCGGCGAAGGTGCTCTTGCGTATGATGCCGCTGTAGGTGTGCATCAGGCGGAAGCCTATCAGATAGCAGGGAAGGCAGCACACGAGGGTTGCCAACAATGAGTTGAGATGATAGACCATGTGCGCCGGCCCGTAGTTGGACGTGAAGGCGATCACGCCTGCCAGCACCACGATCAAGCTGTCGCCGCCGAGCACATACCAGTAAGGCAGCGAGTCGCGCGACAGATACCAGTTTAAGAGTTTCTTGTGCAGCATTCCTTGATTTCCTTGATTATATATTCCACATCCTCGTCGCTCACCATCGGTCCGCTGGGCAGGCACAGTCCCTTGCCGAAGAGCTTTTCGCTCACGCCGTTCACATACGCCGGGCACCCTGCGAACACGGGTTGCAGGTGGAGCGGCTTCCACAGCAGGCGGCTTTCTATCGCCTTCCCGTCGAGCCGCTGGCGCAACGTGTCGCAGTCGATGCCGCACTGCTCCGCATCCACGGTGATGGTGTTGAGCCAGTAGTTGCTCCGCTGCTTGTCGGAGGGATCGGTATGGAGCGTGATGCCGTCGATGCCGGCAAGCCCTGCCTCGTAAAGCCTCGCCACATGGCGGTGGTGGGCTATGTGGTCGCCGAGCACGGTCATCTGTCCCCTGCCTATGCCGGCGCAGATGTTCGACATCCTATAGTTGTAGCCGATGTGCTCGTGCTGGTAATAGGGGAACGGCTCCCTTGCCTGTGTGGCGAAGAACGTGGCGCGTTGCTTCGTCTCGGCCGTGGGACAGACGATGGCGCCGCCGCCCGACGTGGTGATCATCTTGTTGCCGTTGAAGCTGAGTGCGCCGTACTCGCCGAAGGTGCCGCACTGCCGTCCGCCATATTGCGAACCGAGGGCCTCGGCGGCGTCCTCCAGCACGGGGATGCCGTAGCGGCGTGCCACCTCCAGAATCTCGTCGATCATGGCTGGCATTCCGTAGAGGTGTACCGCCACGATCGCCTTGGGTTTCCTGCCTGTCTTGGCGATGCGGTCGCGGATAGCCTCATCCAGGAGCTCGGGCGACATGTTCCACGATCCCGGCTCGCTATCCACGAACACGGGGGTGGCACCCTGATAGACGATGGGGTTGGCGGACGCTGCGAAGGTGAAGCTCTGGCATATCACCTCGTCGCCCTTCCCCACCCCGATCAACACAAGTCCGAGGTGTATCGCCGCCGTTCCCGATGCGAGGGCAGCCACATGTTTTTCCTCGCCGATGGCGTGTTCCAGTTCCGCCTCAAAGGCGTTCACATTGGGGCCGAGTGGCACGACCCAGTTGGTGTCAAATGCCTCCTGTATGTATTTCTGCTCGTTGCCGCTCATGTGCGCCAGGCAGAGGAGGATTCTTTTTCTTTCTGTCATTTTTCGTTTATTCTAGTTTCGGGGCATGGGGAATGTCCCGATGTGTTTCTTCAAGTCTTTCAGGGATGCGATGCGGTACCGGGGGTGGTACGGCAAGGCGTGCTCTGCGAATTTCTGCGGATGGATGTTCTCGCCGTTGTCTTCCAGACAGACGGTGGTCCAACCGAGGCGGTTGGGGGCGACGAAGTCCTTGGCGGGGTTGTCGCCCACATAGACGAACTGCTCTGCGTCGGGATGCAGCTCCATGAGGCGGCGGTAATTGTCTTCCGCCGGTTTCTCGCTGCCTGTCTCCTCGCTGATGAGGATGTCGCCGTCGGCGACCCATCGGTTCAGCCCCAGTGCGGCTATCTTGTTGCGCTGCTGCACTGCACGTCCGTCGGTTATCAGGGCTATCACACTGCCTGCCGCCTTCAATGTTTCCAACGTCTCCCGGGTTTCGGGGGTGAGATGGATGTCGGGGCGGTGGGTGCGATACCTGGCGAGATACTCCTCCACGGGAGTCTTCTTGCCTAGCAACTGGTTAAGTTGCTTGAAGGCATTGCCTCCGTCTTTGTAGGCTTGCAACATCTTGTAGTATGCCTTGTCAGCCAACAGTTGGTCGCCTTGTGCGGCATAAAGGGCTATCTCG